>CAVIFD010000126.1:0-5442 GCA_963641545.1 bacterium
CTTCGATATCTGCTCGGCTGCGCCGCTCAGCTTCTTGATACTCTCGCTAACCGTCTTCGTGTCTTCTTCGCTCACGTCAAGATTACCCAGTTCGCCGATGGTGCCCGTCGGTTTCTGCGCCGCCTGATTAAAACCGAGATGAGCACCTCCGTCTTCATGGTCGCCACCGGCTGCAAAGTCCGGACGATCCATCGGGTTCTTCGACTTCAGGACAGGGAACACCTCTTCCCAATGATACTCGTTCATCGGACGCTCGAACGCAGAGATGAAGAACACCAACGCCTCCACCGTCATCGCAATGAACAGTATCTGGTTGCCATACGGCAGGTGCAACAACTTGAACATGGCACCTATGATTACGATAGATGCACCCCAACTATAACAGAAATTCAGCACTCTCTTTCCCATGTCGCTGGAAAGAAACATCTCGATTCTGTTCTTGTATCTTCTATATTTTCCCATGATGATGTGTGTTTCTTGATTTTATTTTTTCCCTTTCGAACGCGAGAATCCTATCTGTGTACGCACGCAACGGAAACCGATATACGAGCGGGTCTCGTTCTGATATTCGAATGTGCGCATATCCGAGCGGATAAACTGTGCCACGTCTTTCCATGAGCCGCCGCGCACCACCTTTTTCTTCATCGCATACGGATCTTCTTTCGCCGCATTGTAGCGAAGGTCGGGGTTCATGTCGCTCATCTGGCTCGGTCCGGATTCGGAATACATCGTAGAGGTCCACTCTGCCACGTTACCTGCCATGTCAAACAGCCCGAACTGGTTCGGTGCAAAAGACCCGACGCGCGACGGGATAAGATGACCGTCTTCCGTATAGTTTCCTTTCCCCGGCTTGAAGTTTGCCATGAAGCAACCCTTGGCATTTTGCAGCTCGTCGGTTGCCCACGGATATTTGTTTTCGTTCTTCCCTGCACGTGCCGCATATTCCCATTCACCTTCCGTCGGCAGACGGAACGGCTCTATTGTCTGCCCTGCCGGCAGGTTCATCGACTGCTTGAACATCTCCGTGCGCCATACGCAGTAGGCAGTTGCCTGCTCCCACGAAACACCCACAACGGGATAATCGTCGTAGCCCGGATGTTGGAAATACATGCGCATATACGGCTCGTTGTACGCATTGTTGAAATCGTTTACCCAACAGCTCTCGTCGGGATACACATTCACGATGCGGGTATGAAGGAAATCCCACGGTCCGCTGAGCGGACGGGTGATTGTCTCGTTCACGATATTCCCTTCCTCGTCGATATAAGCAGTGTCTTTCGAAATCATCACGACCTCGTTCATGTCCACCTTTATATCCGTGTTGCGCACACGCTCCGCAGGGTCGAGACGGTTCTTTCTCAGAGCCGCCGCAGTGTAGTCGTACCATTCGTACTTATAGACCATCTGTTTCTCGTCCAAACGCTTCTCGCCGGTAATCGGGTTTATGTAGTAGACGCTCTCGATGGCACGTTGCTCATCCTCGTTTGCCCTCTTCCAAGGGATAGGGCGGCTCCAGTCCAGGTGCGGTGTGACAGGTTCGCCATATTTGTCTTCCGTAATCTTGAACAGGTCGTTGCCGCCATAAGCAGGGTCTGCCAGGCGTTCGCGGATAATGCTGTCGCGCACCCAATAGACAAACTGACGGTATTTTGCGTTCGAGACCTCCGTCTCGTCCATCCAGAAAGAGTCGAACGAAACGCCCTTCGTCTCGGGATTGATCCCCCACAGGGAGTCCTTGTCTGCCGGTCCCATCTCGAACGAACCTCGTTTTATAAGAATCATGCCATAGGGCGCGGGTTCATTAAATGCCACAGACCGCACGCCGGTAACCTCTCCTCCCACTCCGGAAAGAGACTTGCCGCATGAGGCGAGCAGCGTCGCTGCCATAAGTACTAACAATACTCTTTTCATATACTATAATATACGTACACTTTTATGTCTGTTTTTCCCTGTCTTCGTCTTCTTCAGCTTCAGAAGATAGCGCACCAACACCTCGTGGCTGCCGGAACTCCCTTTGAGCACCGCGGTGGTAGGAAAATCGTAAGCGTATCCCACCTGAAACCTACCGAACGTTGCACCCAGCAGCACCACCACCGACTCGTTCACACGCCAGGAAAGTCCTCCGTTGAACATCTTGTTATACACCATCCTCGCGGTTATATCCGCTTGGAAGCTCTGCATGTCCGTCTTCAAGAAAACCGAAGGCTGCAATTCATACAACGGATTCCGCAACTTTATATTGTATCCGCCTGTTAAATTTAATCCCGTGGAAAGATATGTATAGGAGTTTTCCTCGAACTGCATTTCCGGAGAGGTGATATGCGTCGCTGCAAAACCCACGTAGAAATGCTTATGTGTATAGTAAACGCCGGCATTCACATCGAGAGCCATTGCCTCAACCGCCGTGCGCGGAATGGAAGGGTCGTCCTGCTGATGGTAGTCGCTCTCGGGGATATACACCTTCGTCCCATCGAAGCTCTTGTTGAAAATGCCGCCCTGCAAACCTATGCTCAGCACGCCGCCGAACAGCTTGTGCTTGTAGGCATACTGCACTGCCACCTTCGTGTTCTGAAACAAGCCGATGCTTTCCGAGTTGACCACCAGCCCGACGCCGTGATTGGTGCTACCCAGCTTCAGCGGCATGTCGGCAATCACAAAGAACGACGTCCCTGCCCGAGGTATCCCTATCCACTGCTGGCGGAAGAGACCGAGCATGTTCAAGTCGCCCGCCGTCCCCGCGTATGCCGGGTTGTAGTATCCCATCCCGAGGAAGTATTGGCTCAGCTGCACGTCGTCCTGTGCCCGCACGCCCACCGTGCAGCAAACCACCACGACAACATACAACAACGCTTTTCTCATCGAATGTACTCTTCAGACAATATCGTCCTTCTAATAACGCCACGACGCGGCTTAAATTGTGTTCCCCCTGAAAAAGAGACTCCATACATAAACACCGACGGGATAAAAGAACGTTTTCTTTCTCTTATCCCGCCGATATTTTTCGTTTTCAGAGCTCAACTGCTCCGTCGCCTAATATTCATCTTCGTTGAAGAAGAAGTCTTCCTTGCTCGGATAGTCGGGCCAAAGGTCTTCTATACTTTCGTAGATATCGCCTTCGTCTTCCATCTCCTGCAAATTCTCAATTACCTCCAGCGGCGCACCGGAACGTTGCGCGTAATCGATCAACTCATCCTTGGTTGCCGGCCAGGGCGCGTCTTCCAATTTTGATGCTAACTCTAATGTCCAATACATAACTGTTTTGTAATTAAAAACCACCCAAAAGTGATCCGTTTTTCAAAATTCGCGCGCAAAAGTAAAACATTATTCATTACAGCAAGCGGAATCCCAAACAATTTCTTCGCCGTTGTTTTCGATACATTCTTTGCGCGAAAGGACAAACAGATAGTCGGAAAGTCTGTTCATAAAAACAAGCACTGCATCCTCCACAGGGCATGTTTCCGCGAGGCGGTATATCTCCCTCTCCGCGCGGCGGCAGACGGTGCGGCAGACATGTGACAGCGCAGCCGAGCGGCATCCGCCGGGGAGGACGAAGCCTTTCATCCGAGGCAGCTCATTGTCCAAGCGGTCTATCTCGTGCTCTATGCGCTCGATGTTCCCCTGCGTAATCCGGCTTTCCTTCCTCAGTGTCGTCGTCTCCCTGTCTGTCGCAAGGTAAGAGCCTATGGTAAACAGTTTGTGTTGGATGAATGAAAGACAATCGATGTCATCGCGGTCGTTAAGCTCTGTGGAAAGCAGACCGATGAATGAATTAAGCTCGTCGACCGTCCCGTAACTCTCGATGCGCCTGTGCGCTTTCGACACCCTCTGTCCGCCGACAAGCGAAGTCATACCCTTATCGCCGCCTCCCGTGTAAATACAGCTCTTCTTCATATACTTCTTTTCTTTTTGTGATTATGTGTCTTTAGAAATAGACGATATAGTTGCGTTTATGCAGCTTCGGATTGAAGAAGACTATCCCCATCGAATAGAGGTCGATCGTCACCGTCACATCCGGATGCTCACACACTTCTTTCCAGAACGCCCTCATCCTGCGGCTCGTCTTTATCCCCTCGAAGACAAAGATCGTATCGTCGTGGATATGCTTCATGCACTCGTGGAAAAGCGCGGCGTTGTTTTGCTGCTCGTATGTCGTATTGAAGAACACGAGGTCGACCTTTCCCATATCCTCAAGAGCACGCGGGAGAAGATCCGTGTAATTTCCCGTGCGCAGGTCGACGGGGTTCTTCGCCGCCTTCTCGAAGGCTATCCGTGCGATGGGCACAAACTCGGGAACGTTCTCGAGGGCTATGCAACGCAGCCCCGTGGCGTAGGATGTAAGGTAGAGCGTCGACAGCCCCATTGCCGGTCCCAGCTGAAGGATGTTTTGCGGCTTGAAATAGTTTGTCAGCCTGAAGAGCAACGCCCCGTGCCTCGGTTTGATGGCTTCGCGCTTCACTATCTCACCGATGCTGCGGTGGCGAAGTCGCCCTTTCTGCTTCCGGTCCGGATAGGTGATGCTCCCTTCGCGGAAAAGCAGCTGCTTTCTCACCAGCTCGATGTCGTAGAAGCTGTAATAGGGGCAACCCTCCTCTATCACTTTCGTTATAAGATTGAAGACGAAAGGCGAATGCACCCCGTAGCCATGACGGTAGCGGATGCCCCGATAAAGGAGCACGCTTTTTCGTAATGTGTTAACCTTGGGTATAATCTGCATTTGTCTCTCACCGTTTTGACCGGACAAAAGTACAAAAACAATATGCCGGAGGGTCAACACGCCGACGGGAAAAGGCGATTTTGCGTATATGGATTGTTTTGTACATTTGCGCCCCGAATACAAGGGGGTGCTTCGACGTACCGTAATAATAAGGTACGTGCCGCAGGCTGAGATTATACCCATATTACCTGATGCGGATAATGCCGACGAAGGGATTTGTCAATAACGACAACGGTATACTTCTTCACACACAACACGCCTTTCCTATTCACTTATCTTGTTAAACTCATTAAAGGTAAAAAGAATGAAAAGCGTATTCTTATTGATTGCCGCAGGGCTTACGACGTGGGCAGCGGCAGAAAACAAACAGGAAACAACAGATTCTCTTCAGGTCGTGCGCGACATGTCGCTCGACGAAGTGGTGGTCACTGCCACACGCGTGGCAAAAGGCACGCCGGTGGCTTACAGCGAAATCTCGCACGACGAACTTAACAGCCGCAACGACGGACAGGGTATTCCCTTCCTCCTCTTAGGCTCTCCGTCGGTTGTCATGACCTCCGACGCAGGTACGGGCGTCGGGTACTCCGCCTTCCGAATCCGCGGGACGGATGCAAACAGGATAAACATCACCGTGGGCGGTGTGCCGGTCAACGACTCGGAGTCGCACACCGTCTTTTGGGCAAACATGGCAGACTTTGCCTCCTCTGTCGGAAGCATACAGATACAAC
>CAVIFD010000127.1:0-5420 GCA_963641545.1 bacterium
GGTTCCGCTGAAGCCGTCGCCACGAGTTTCTTGTCATTTCCGGTTCCGCTGAAGCCGTCGCCACGAGTTTCTTGTCATTTCCGGTTCCGCTGAAGCTGTCGCCACGAGTTTCTTGCCGTTTCCCATTGTCATGGCCCCGCGAAGTGGAACTATAATTATACTTAACATCCCCATACGTTCTCCCTTTTAATGTCTACTTTTACGAGCTCAAAAGTGAGACCCCCCCGTGAGGAGACGGATGCTCACTCGCTGCTTGCGACAAGAAAAAAAACAATATATAATGACTAACAAATGGAATTTACAAACCCCTACACAAGAAGAATTACGTAAGAGAGACGCACTGGTTGCCGAGATCGGCTTCAGTCCGGCTGTTTGCCTGCTGCTTGTCAGAAGGGGAATCGAAACAGCCGAAAAGGCAAGAAAGTTTTTCAGACCAAGCTTAAAGGATTTGCACGATCCGTATCTCATGCCCGACATGGACAAGGCGGTGGCGCGACTGAACAGGGCTCTCGGAGAGAAAGAGAAGATTTTGATCTACGGCGACTATGATGTGGACGGCACGACTGCCGTGGCACTTGTCTACAAATACTTGAGGCCTTTCTCCTCGTCTTTGGACTATTACATTCCGGACCGTTACGACGAGGGTTACGGCATTTCTTACAAGGGGATCGATTACGCCTCGGAGCATGGCGTGACACTCGTTATCTCGCTCGACTGCGGGATTAAAGCCATCGACAAGGTGGAGTATGCCGGGAGCAAAGGCATCGACTTTATCATCTGCGACCATCACATGCCCGACGACACGCTGCCCGATGCGGTGGCAGTGCTCGACGCCAAGAGGGTGGACTCTGTTTACCCTTACGAGCATCTCTCGGGCTGCGGCGTGGGCTTCAAGTTCATGCAGGCTTTTTCGCAAAGCAACGGCATCCCGCAGAAAAACCTGGATGAGCTGTTGGAGCTGACTGCCGTGAGCATCGCTTCCGACATTGTGCCCATCACCGGCGAGAACCGTATCCTTGCCTACTACGGGCTGAAACAACTGAACAGCAATCCGAGCCTCGGGCTGAAAGGGATCATCGACATCTGCGGACTGACAGGGAAAGAGATCACGACGGACGACATAGTGTTTAAGATAGGTCCGCGCATCAATGCCTCCGGACGCATGATGAACGGGCGCGAGGCTGTCGACCTGCTGCTGACGAAAGATGTGGAGGAAGCACGCGAGAAGAGCGAGAGCATCGACCAGTACAACGACGAACGCCGTGAGCTGGACAAGAAGATAACCGACGAAGCCGGTGCCATCATCGACGGCTTTTCGGATATGGACAGCAAGAAAGCCATCGTTGTCTACAACCGCGAGTGGCACAAGGGTGTGATAGGCATCGTCGCTTCCCGACTGACGGAGAAGTATTGCCGTCCGGCAGTTGTGCTGACCCATTCGACGGAGATGGTAACAGGCTCTGCCCGCTCGGTTACGGGCTTCGACATATACAAGGCAATCGAAGGCTGTCGCGACCTGCTCGAAAACTTCGGCGGGCATACCTACGCGGCAGGTCTCTCGCTGAGGGAAGAAAACCTGGAGGCTTTCACCGAGAGGTTTCTCCGTATCGCCGCCGAAGAGATCATCCCCGAACAGATGACCCCGCAGATAGATATCGATGCCGTGCTCGATCTGAAGGATGTCAACATGAAGCTGCTTAACGAGCTGAAGAAGATGAGCCCCTTCGGTCCGGACAACAAGAAGCCGGTGTTCTGCTCGCTCAACGTGAAAGACTACGGCACAAGCCGCCTGGTGGGCAAAGAGTCGGAACACATCAAGCTGGATGTGGTGGACAATACGGTGAGCACGCCTACCCACTGCATAGCTTTCGGCATGAGCCGGCATGGCAAAGCCATCATGGAGAACAAGCCTTTCAACATCTGCTACACGGTGGAAGAGAATACCTACAACGGGAACACTTCCCTGCAACTGCTCATTAAAGACATAAAGATCGACCACATATAGATTGCGATCCGGTGGACATCTACCATGAGATATTGGAGAAGTACTGGGGGTACACGTCGTTCCGCCCGTTGCAGGAAGACATCATCCGCTCCGTTGCGAAAGGCAACGACACCCTCGGACTGATGCCCACGGGCGGAGGCAAGTCCATCACCTTCCAAGTGCCGGCACTGACGATGGAGGGCGTGTGTATTGTTGTAACGCCTCTCATCGCCCTGATGAAAGACCAGGTGGACAACCTCCGCAAGTTAGGCATCAAGGCGACTGCCGTCTATTCGGGCATGTCGCGGATGGAGATCATCTCGCAGCTCGAGAACTGCATCTTCGGTGGCTACAAGTTTCTTTACGTCTCGCCCGAAAGGCTGAAGACGGAGATATTTCAAAGTAAGTTGCAAGCAATGAACGTCTGCCTCCTCGTCGTGGACGAGAGCCACTGCATCTCGCAATGGGGCTACGACTTCCGCCCTTCCTACCTCAGCATTGCCGACATACGCGAGAGCCTGCCCGGTGTGCCGGTGCTGGCTCTGACGGCTACAGCCACGCCCGAAGTGGTGCGCGACATACAAAAGCGGTTGCTTTTCAGGAAAGAGAACGTATTCAAGAAGAGCTTCGTGAGGGAAAACCTCTCCTACATCGTGCGGCATACGGAAGACAAGATGGGAATGCTGGTTCATATCCTCAGCCGTGTGCCGGGCACTGCCATCGTGTATGTGCGCAACCGTCAGCGGACAAAGGAAGTGGCAACACTGCTTCGAAAGGAAGGCATACAGGCGGACTTCTACCACGCGGGGCTTAACCGCGAGGAGAAAGAGCTGCGGCAGAACCGCTGGAAGAGGGACGAGTGTCGGGTGATTGTGGCAACCAACGCCTTTGGTATGGGTATCGACAAGCCTGACGTGCGGCTGGTTGTGCATCTTGATATGCCCGGCTCTCTGGAGGAATACTATCAGGAGGCAGGGCGTGCGGGGCGCGACGGGCAGCGGGCATACGCCGTCGCATTGTGCTCGAATATCGACTGCGCGAAACTGAAGAAGCGGCTGAGCGACGAGTTTCCAGACAGGGAGCTTATCGGGCGGGTCTACGATTCCTTGGGCAACTACTGCCGGGTGGCAATGGGGTTCGGGCTGGAGACGGTGCACGACTTCTCGCTCGGCGATTTCTGCGCGGCATATAAGTTCTCGCAGCTGCAGGCGCATCATGCTCTGAAGATGATAGAGATGGCAGGCTACATAGAATATACGGAAGAGCAGGACAATGCATCCAGACTTCTGTTTACCGTGACGCGCGACGAGCTTTACAACTATCTGCGCCAAGACGTGAAGACCGACAATGTGTTGCATTGCATTCTCCGTTCCTACACCGGACTGTTTGCCGACTATGTGTATATCGACGAAGGCATCATTGCCACCCGCACGGGATTGAGCCGTGACGAAGTATACAACACCCTCGTCGGACTCTCGAAATACCGCATCATAAACTATATCCCGCAGAAGAAAACGCCGCTCGTCATCTATACCCGCACCCGAGAAGAAGTAAGATACCTCTCCATCCCCCGTTCGGTGTACGAAGAGCGCAAGGAGAGGTTCGAGACCCGCATCAACCGCGTGATGGAATACATCAACGAGAGCCGTATCTGCCGTAGCCGTATGCTGACAACCTATTTCGGAGAGAAAGATGTGGCGGACTGCGGATGTTGCGACGTATGCCTTGCGAAGGGCGACTCCGGACTGACCAACCACACCTTCAACGCCATCCGCGAAGCACTGCTCTCCGTGCTCAAGGGCGGATCTATGGAAGCAAGACAACTGACGGAGACACTCCCTTTCCCCGCCGACAAAGTGATCACTGCCATCCGCTTCCTCACGGAGCACGACGAGCGTTTCTCCCTCGAAGACGGCATCGTGAGCCTTCGGGGAAATGAAAAAGGGGAATGAAACGCTCACTCCCCTTCTCAAGTATTCTCTCTTCTGTTACTTCTGCTCCTTGTAGTCTTTGCGGTACGTACACTCCGTCTCCGTCGGGAAATCTTTCGGGACTTTCTGCGTCACCTTCCCTGTCGCAGCCCATTCCGCGCCGCGCAGCAGGAGAACCTGGAAGCCGGTGCACTGCATTGCCGTATTGTCTTCCACCGTCGCTCCGGCATGCCCGAGCATGGTGTGGAATATACGCGCCTTGCCATAGTCGACAGTGAAGATCAGCGGCTCTTCGCGACCTGACCCTCCCGTCGCCTTGTCGGAATAGGCAGAGTAGAGCAAATCGCCGATATTACCCGGACCGCGCATACGATCGTAGAGCTCGTCCTTCGTGTGACGCCATTTCAGCGGCAAGCCTTTCATGATGGGATGGTCTTTCGTGCGGCTGTTCAACACATACTCGTGCTGCTGACCGTGCGAGCCGCCGGGACCTGCGGAGCTGTCCTTCACCAAGTGCCCGTCCTGCCAGTAGACATACGGACCGGAGTTTTCATTCCTTCCTTCCCAGCCTCCAAGGGCACATATCTCGTTGAACTCTTTCCATCCCGAGAAGGCATTGTCGGCAGCATGATAGACAACCACGCCCCCACCCTTCTGCACGAACTCAAGGAAACGGCGGTTGGTCTCCTCGGGCCACGCGTCGCCGTTATAGTCGAGCACCACCAGCTCGTAGGGCGTGAAGTCGAGCACAAAGCCCGACATATCCTGCCCCGCAGAGGGCGACACGGCAAAGTCGACGGCAAAACGTCCGGAGTTTTCCAGTATCTCTTTCAACACGACATGGCTGACCTGCCAGTTGTGATTGTTCTGCCCCGTGATGAGCAATGTTTTGATTGGTTTGCGTGCGTCCATCTGACATGCACACACAACGGAAAAAAACAGGGCGCACAGCGTCCCAAAGAATAAATGTTTCATGGTGTAAATCGGATTTTGAATTCTCTTTATGTGCCGACAAATGTACGGCAAAAGATCGGACGGCAGACCTATTTCCCCCGAAATGTAAGCCTGCGGTTCATCGTGAAGTTCACCGCACCGTAGACAAACAGACCGAGGAACTGCGCCAGGTATTCGTTCATCCCCCCGACCTCGACCATCAGCAGCAGGGAAAGGAACTGCAGTGAGTAGGCACAGCCGAAGGCAAAGAGGAAAAGGGGTATCTCGAGGTCGAACCTCCCGTAGCGCGACGAGAATATCCAGTACTTGCTCCAAAGGAAATTGTTGACGAGGGCGGCGGCGTATCCGGCAACGTTCGACCAAAGGTAATTGCACCCGAACCCCGCCATCAGCACCCAGACAACAAGGGCGGTGATGAGAGCGTTCAGCGTCCCGACAATAATGAATCGAAGTATCCGTACAGACTCTTTCATCGTGAAAATGCTTTTACCTTCCCGCAAGGCTTTCACCCCAACGCCGCAAAGGTAGGGCATTACTTCCATCCCCCCAAT
>CAVIFD010000128.1:0-5363 GCA_963641545.1 bacterium
CTTTCCATCCGATCCGGCTCAAAAAAGTTTTACCGGACAGTGATAAAAACAAAACGGGGGCAGACTGAAACACGTCAGTCTGCCCCCCGCACTCAATATTTTTTATAGGATTAAAGCTCTCTCAGCCAAATGTTGCGGAAGCTGATCGGCTCGCTCGGGTCGCCGTGGCTCTGAAGGATGATCGGTTCGGCTCCGTGAGGGATGATTCTCGGAAAACCGATATATTCCGTTGTGCCGAGGATTGTAGTGTTGTTCTGTAGGACTATACCGTTCTGAATAACGGTGATGCGCGGCGGTACGCGATATGTGCCGTCTTCCTTGAACACAGGTGCAGAGTATATGATATCGTACACATTCCATTCGCCGGGCTTACGCATGGCGTTTGCCAGTGGAGGAGTCTGTTTGTAGACACTTCCTGTTTGTCCGTTTACGTAAGTCTCGTTGTTGTAGCAATCGAGGATCTGCACCTCATACAACCCCTGCATGAATACGCCGCTATTGCCGCGTGCCTGACTCTTGCCGGTGATGTTTTCCGGAACGCACCATTCGATGTGCAGCTGGCAGTTTTCGAACTTCTGCTTCGTCCGGATGTCGCCGGCTTTCTTGTTTATCGTCATCACGCCGTCGTGAACCGTCCACTGTGCAGGTTCGCCTTTGGTGCTTTCCCAGGCGGAGAGGTCTTTGCCGTCGAAGAGGACGATGGCGTCACTCGGAGCCGAGTTTGTGCAGATATCTCCCGGTGTCACAACTTTTGGTTGCGGAGTCCAATATTCCGACATGCCCGGCGACATCTTTTCTTGTTGAGGATACTGTTTTTCCTGTGCGCTGAGGCTTACGCAAGCCACACAAGCGACGGTTGCCAGCATGGTTTTGCCGGCGATGTTTCTTTTCTTCATGGTCTATGAATTATTATAGTTTATATTGTTGTCGGCGGCAAAGGTATGCAACATTTGCTTGACAGTGTCGGGCTTTAACCTCAAATACACATAACGTCGTATGCCTATTAAAAAAGAATAAATAAAAGGGCTCGCCGGAAAGGCGGGATTGTCGTTTTTCAGTCTTTGGCTACATTTGCGGCGGTTTGTGATTTAATTCACTGGATTTGAAGCAGAGTATTATCATCAAGTTCTAATCTATAAAAAAGTAATTACTATGTCTAACATTTCAAGAAGATCATTTCTTCAAAGAGGTGCGGCTGCAGCAGCAGCTTTTTCTATCGTACCGGGCACTGTACTTGGTAAAAGTCACGGATATGTAGCTCCGACGGACAAATTGAACATTGCCGCTGTGGGTATCGGCGGTATGGGTCATGGCAACATCAACGCGGTTAAGAACACGGAAAACATCGTTGCTCTTTGCGACGTTGACTGGAAGTATGCAAAAGGCGTGTTCGAAGAGCATCCGAATGCAAAGAAGTATTGGGACTATCGTAAGATGTACGACGAGATGGGCAAGAGCATCGACGCCGTTATCATCGCGACAGCAGACCATACTCACGCAATGATTACGAGTGACGCTATGACTCTTGGCAAGCACGTTTACTGCCAGAAGCCGTTGACACACTCTGTGTACGAGTCTCGTCTTTTGACCAAGCTTGCTGCTACAACCAACGTTGCAACACAGATGGGTAACCAGGGTTCTTCTTCTGAAGATACCGATTTGGTTTGCGAATGGATCTGGAACGGTGAGATCGGTGACATCACGAAGGTGGAGTGCGCAACCGACCGTCCTATCTGGCCGCAGGGATTGAACACACCGGACAAGGCAGACAAGATTCCTTCGACGCTGAACTGGGATTTGTTTACCGGTCCTGCCGAGTTGAAACCGTTCAACCATATCTATCATCCTTGGAACTGGCGCGGATGGTGGGCATACGGTACAGGTGCACTTGGCGACATGGCTTGCCATATCATGCACACACCGTTTAAGGCACTGAAGCTCGGTTATCCGACAAGTGTTGAGGCTTCTTCCACACTGTTGCTCCGCGACTGCGCTCCTAACGCACAGCATGTGAAGTTCATCTTCCCGGCTCGTGAGAACATGCCGAAGGTTGCAATGCCGGAAGTTGAGGTACACTGGTACGACGGCGGTATGATGCCGAACCGTCCGGAAGGATTCCCCGAAGGAAAGGAACTGATGGGTCCCGGCGGTGGTTTGACAATCTTCCACGGAACGAAGGATACGCTGATCTGCGGTTGCTACGGACTGAAGCCGTATCTCTTGAGCGGCCGTGTGCCTAACGCACCGAAGGTTTGCCGTCGTGTTAAGAGCCATGAGATGGACTGGGTACGTGCATGTAAGGAAAGTGCATCGAGCCGCGTTCAGACGAAGAGTAACTTCGCTGAGGCAGGTCCGTTCAACGAAATGATCGTGATGGGTGTATTGGCAGTTCGTCTGCAGGGCTTGCACAGAACACTGAAGTGGGACGGCGAGCACATGCAGTTCACGAATATCGGAGAGAACGAGACCATCAAGACTTGCATCAAAGACGGTTTCACCATCAAAGACGGTCACCCGACATTCGCAAAAGACTGGACAGACCCCGTCAATGCACGTCAGTTTGCTGCTGAGCTGATCAAGCACAACTACCGCGACGGTTGGAAGCTGGTTGATATGCCGAGATAAGAGTTATAAAAACGACAAATAGAGAAATGAAAAAGTTAGTAATGTTTGCAAGTGCCGCGCTGGTGATGGGTTGTTTCGCATCCTGCGGCGGCGGGAAGAAGGCGGACACGGCAGCTGCCGAGACTGAGACGAAGGCTGAGGCTGCCGCTCCCGAATACAAGTTGATGGATCTGCCGATGGTAGACCTCGCTACATTCCCGAAGGATGGCGACGGATGGATCACTCTGTTCGACGGCAAGACAATGAACGGCTGGAGAGGCTACGACCGCGAAGACGTGCCTAAGGCTTGGGTTGTTGACGACGCTGCCATCCATATCAAGGGTTCGGGCGAAGGTGAAGCAGGTGCCAAAGACGGTGGCGACCTTGTTTTCGCTCACAAGTTTAAAAACTTCGAGCTTGAATGGGAATGGAAAGTTGCCAAGGGTGCCAACTCGGGTGTGTTTATCCTGATTCAGGAAGTGGAAGGTCAGCCTTCTTACATCTCTTCTCCCGAGTATCAGATCCTGGACAACGAGAACCATCCGGATGCCAAGTTGGGTAAGGACGGTAACCGTAAGTCTGCTTCCCTCTACGACATGATCCCTGCGAAGCCGCAGAACTCGAAACCGTTCGGCGAGTGGAACAAGTCGAAGATCATGTGTTACAAGGGTACGGTTGTTCACTATCAGAACGACGAACCGGTTGTTGAATATCACTTGTGGACACAGCAGTGGAAAGAGCTGCTCGACGCAAGCAAGTTCAGCAAGGAGAAATGGCCGTTGGCTTATGAGCTGCTGTTGAACTGCGGTGGACCTAACAAAGAAGGTCTCATCGGTCTGCAGGATCATGGCGACGACGTTTGGTATCGTAACATCAGGATCAAGGTTCTGGACTAAGCAAACCAAAGACGAAGTGTAATACCACTAATTATTTGCTATAATAGAAGTGCCCGAAAGCGGCGGAGGCTTGCCTCCCTGCTTTCGGGTTTTTTCGTGCTTATTGACGGAGTGGAGCGAGGACTTCCGCAAGGCGGTTTTTACCCGAGGGCTAACCCTTTTGGGTGAAAGGGCTAACCCTTTTGGTCAAAAGGGCTAATCCTTTTGTTTTTCGGCACTCAAAACAGAGTACCGATACTTCTGATGAAAAGTACCGATACTTTCGCCCGGAAGTATCGGTACTTTCAAAAAACCGCATCCCTCAGTCCCTCTCTTTTCATCGGTAAAATATCCGTTTTCGTCTATGAAGGGGGTATACTACTTCTATTCCATTTGTGGGGATATATGGCTCAAAGTAGCTTTGCTTCCGAAAAGAAAGATTGAATAAGATATGAAACGCATTTCTCTATTGATTCTATCCTGCCTCGCTCTTCTGCCGGTCGGAATGAGGGCAGAAGACGAACTGCCGAAGCAGTGGACGCTGCGCGACTGCATCGATTATGCATTGGAGCACAACATCACCATCCGTCGCGGCAAGGTGAGCGTCGAGAGCGCAGAGGAAGATGTGAAGTCTGCCAAAGCGGATTTCCTCCCTTCGTTGAGTGGAAGCATCGGGCAGAGGATCGTGAACCGCCCGAACAGCAACAACGGTACGATTATCAGTGGCGACAATATCACCACGAGCCAGAGCAAGACATCCTACAACGGCAGCTACGGCATTGATGCCAACTGGACCGTCTACAACGGCAGCAAGCGCACGAACGCCCTCAAGCAACAACAGCTGAGCAGCCGCATTGCCTCTCTTGCGGTGGACGAGAGCGAGAACACCATCGAGGAAAACATCACGCAGCTCTACGTGCAGATACTCTACTCTGCCGAGGCAGTGGGCGTGAACCGCTCGATGCTGGAGGTGAGCCGTAAGGAATACGAACGCGCCGAGGCATTGTTCGATGCCGGCAGCATTGCACGGAGCGACCTTGCGCAGCTCGAAGCGCAGGTGAGCAGCAACAACTATCAGTTGGTCTCTTCGGAGACAACCCTTCAGGACTACAAGCTGCAGTTGAAGCAGCTCCTCGAGCTTGACGGCGACTTCGAGATGGATATATACATCCCCGAGGTGGACGACAGCAATGTGCTCTCGCCGCTGCCCGAGAAGGACGATGTGTATCAGGCGGCTCTCGGCTTGCGTCCAGAGATAGAGTCGGGGAAGCTCAACATAGAGTCGTCGGAGCTTTCCATCAAGATGGCTCGCGCAGGATACATCCCGACGATCAGCCTCAGCGCAGGCATCGGGACGACCAATGCCAACGGCAGCGACTTCAGCTTCAGCGAGCAGGTGAAGCAGAACTGGAACAACTCGCTTGGCTTCACCGTGAGCATCCCGCTCTTCGACAAACGGCAGACAAAGACAGCCATCAACAAGGCGAAGCTGCAGAAGCAGACAAGCGAGCTTAATCTCCTCGATAGCCGGAAGACGCTCTACCGCACGATAGAGAGCCTGTGGCTTACGGCGGTCAGCGCGCAGCAGCAATACGTCGCCGCCGCGCAGAAGCTGAAAAGCTCCGAAGAGAGCTATGCCCTCGTCAGCGAGCAGTTCAACGTCGGCATGAAGAACACCGTGGAGCTGCTCACGGAGAAGAACAACCTCTTGAGCGCACAGCAGGAGACGCTTCAGGCCAAATACACAGCCATCCTCAACGCAGGTCTGCTGCGGTTCTATCAAGGCGAGGATATCGTGATGTTTTAAGAGAGTGGAAAGGAAACAAATAAACAAAGGAAAGATATGAAGAAGAAAGTAATTATCGGTATAGCAGTTGTGCTGGT
>CAVIFD010000129.1:0-5345 GCA_963641545.1 bacterium
ACAGGCGTGGAAGAACTGCTCGAGAAGGTGTTGCTGGAGGCAGATCTGTTGGACTTGAAAGCCAATCCGAACAGGCGGGCAACAGGCTCCATCATCGAGTCGTCGCTCGACAAGGGTCGTGGATATGTTGCGACGGTGTTGGTGGAGAACGGTACGTTGAAGATGGGTGATGTCGTGTTGGCAGGAACACATCACGGACGTATTAAGGCAATGTTCAACGAGCGTAACCAGCGCGTAGAGAAGGCAGGTCCTTCCGAACCGGTGTTGATACTCGGACTGAACGGTGCTCCGCAGGCAGGCGATACGTTCCATGTGCTCGAGACGGAGCAGGAGGCACGCGAGATTGCCACCCGTCGCGAACAGTTACAGCGTGAGCTGGGTATCCGCACTCAGAAGATGCTGACACTTGATGATATCGGTCGTCGCATCGCTGTCGGAAACTTCCAGGAGCTGAATGTGATTGTTAAGGGTGATGTGGACGGGTCGGTAGAGGCTTTGTCAGACTCGTTGATACGTTTGTCTACGGAAGAGATACAGGTGAACGTGATCCATAAGGCAGTGGGTCAGATATCCGAATCGGATGTGGTGCTGGCTGCCGCTTCGAATGCGATTATAATAGGGTTCCAGGTGCGTCCTTCGGTGCAGGCTCGCCGTAACGCGGAGCGCGAAGGTGTGGAGATCCGTCTCTACTCAATCATCTACGATGCCATTGAAGACGTGAAGAGCGCCATGGAAGGAATGCTCTCGCCGGAAATAAAGGAAGAGATCACGGCATACGTAGATGTGCAGCAGGTATTCAAGATCTCGAAGGTGGGAACGGTTGCCGGTTGTATGGTGAAAGAAGGGAAGATAAAGCGTTCGAACAAGATCCGTCTGATACGCGACG
Source organism: bacterium (assembly GCA_963641545.1). Classification (GTDB taxonomy): domain Bacteria; phylum Bacteroidota; class Bacteroidia; order Bacteroidales; family Tannerellaceae; genus Parabacteroides. The sequence continues at coordinate 887 of CAVIFD010000129.1, forward strand.
GCATCGTTATCTATTCCGGCGAGCTCGGCTCTCTGAAGCGTTTCAAAGACGACGTGAAGGAAGTTGTTGCCGGGTTGGATTGTGGTTTGAACATCACGAACTTCAACGATATTCAGGTTGGCGACGTGATTGAATCGTACGAAGAGACGGAAATAAAGAAAACTCTTTAGGATATGAACTGGTTGGACATTGTGTTGGTATGTCTGGCAGGAATAGGATTTGTGAAGGGCCTGTTTGATGGAGTCATCAAACAGGTTGTTTCGCTTATAGCCCTTGTGGCTGCCACGTTTTTCTGTACGAAGGCGGCAGTATGGGTGAGAGGATATATCGTGGCAATGGGGTGGTTTCCCGAGGAGGTGGTGACCATCGTCAGTTACGTGGCAGGGTTTGCCTTGATTATGGGAGTGATGATGTCGGTAGGCGAGATTGTCCACAGGGTGATCGGAATGACACCGCTCGGTCTGTTGAATCATATAGCAGGTGGTGTGTTCGGGATATGCCTGATGACGTTGTTTGCCAGTCTGCTGCTGAACGTATTGGAGATGGTCGACCGCCGGTCGGTGTTGGTTCCCCGTGAGTTGAAGATGGAATCGCGTTTCTACGCTCCGGTGAAAGAGATTATCCCGACCATATATCCCGCAGATTTGTTTTCATGGAAGGAGTAAAAAGCGAAAGAAACTATGCAGGAGTCAAACGATATAATTAAAGAGGTGACGGGCGGTGACTACAAGTACGGCTTCGTCACTGCCATTGATACGGATGTGATACATCGCGGTTTGGATGAGGAAACGGTGCGTACCATCTCTGCCAAGAAGAACGAGCCGGACTGGTTGTTGCAGTTTCGCCTGAAGGCTTTTCGTCATTGGCAGACCCTGGAGATGCCTTCGTGGGCACATTTGAGGATTCCCCCGATCGATTACCAAGACATTATATATTACGCTGCACCGAAGAAGGCGGAACACAAGGAAGGACAGAACGAGGTGGATGCGGAGCTGTTGAAGACATTCGACAAGCTGGGTATCCCCTTGCAGGAGCGTGCCCGGCTGACGGGTATGGCGGTGGATGCCGTGATGGACAGTGTCTCGGTGAAGACAACATTCAAGGAGACGTTGGCGGAGAAGGGCATCATCTTCTGTTCGTTCAGCGAGGCGGTGCAGCATCATCCGGACCTTGTGCAGCAGTATCTGGGGAGTGTGGTGAGCTATCGCGACAATTTCTTTGCTGCCCTCAACTCGGCTGTCTTCTCCGACGGCTCGTTTGTCTACATACCCAAGGGTGTGCGTTGCCCGATGGAGCTGTCCACATACTTCCGCATCAACGCAGCCAACACGGGACAGTTTGAGCGTACGCTGATTGTTGCCGACGATGAAGCGTATGTCAGCTACCTGGAAGGATGCACGGCACCGATGCGCGACGAGAACCAGCTGCATGCCGCGATTGTCGAGATTGTTGTCGGCGAGCATGCCGAAGTGAAATATTCGACGGTGCAGAACTGGTATCCGGGCGATAAGGATGGCAAAGGGGGCATCTACAACTTCGTGACCAAGCGCGGACTTTGCAAGGGCGAAGGCAGTAAGATATCGTGGACGCAGGTGGAGACAGGCTCGGCAATAACATGGAAATACCCGAGCTGTATTCTGGCAGGCGACAACTCTGTCGGCGAGTTCTATTCGGTGGCAGTGACCAACAACTACCAGCAGGCAGACACAGGGACGAAGATGATCCACCTTGGAAAGAATACGCGAAGCACAATAGTGTCGAAAGGCATCTCTGCCGGTCATAGCGAGAACAGCTATCGCGGATTGGTGAAGGTGTCGCCCCGTGCCGAAGGAGCACGTAACCACAGCCAGTGCGACAGCCTTCTCTTAAGCTCGACCTGCGGGGCACATACATTCCCGTATGCCGACATACAGAACGAGACAGCCGTGGTCGAGCATGAAGCCACGACCAGCAAGATCAGCGAAGAGCAGCTCTTCTATTGCCGGCAGCGGGGCATCTCCGTTGAAGAGGCTGTGGGACTTATAGTAAACGGATATGCCCGTGAGGTGATGAACAAACTGCCCATGGAGTTTGCCGTCGAGGCGCAGAAGCTGCTTGCCATCTCGCTGGAGGGTAGCGTCGGGTAGGAACAGAAAAGTCAATTCATACAGTTATGTTAGAGATAAAGAACTTGCATGCCAACATCAATGGCAAAGAGATATTGAAAGGCATCAACCTCACGGTAAAGGCGGGCGAGGTGCATGCCGTCATGGGTCCGAACGGCTCGGGCAAGAGCACGCTCAGCAGTGTGCTGGTAGGTCATCCCGCTTTCGAGGTGACCGAAGGAGAGGTGACCTTCAACGGCAAGAACCTGCTGGCTCTTGAACCAGAAGACCGCAGTCGCGAGGGTATATTCCTCAGTTTTCAGTATCCGGTGGAAATCCCGGGGGTCAGCATGGTGAACTTCATGCGTGCCGCGCTGAACGAACATCGTAAATACCGTGGGCTGGAGCCTGTCTCGGCTACCGACTTCCTGAAGCTGATGCGCGAGAAGCGTGCCATCGTTGAACTTGATGGCAAACTGGCGAGCCGCAGTGTGAACGAAGGCTTTTCCGGTGGCGAGAAGAAACGTAACGAGATATTCCAGATGGCAATGCTCGAACCCAAGCTGGCTATCCTCGACGAGACGGACAGCGGACTGGACATCGATGCCCTGCGCATTGTGGCGCGCGGCGTGAACAGTCTGCGCACTCCCGAGAATGCAGCAATCGTGATCACGCACTACCAGCGTCTCCTTGACTATATCAAACCCGACGTGGTGCATGTGCTCTACAAAGGACGTATCGTGAAGACTGCCGGTCCGGAGCTTGCCCTCGAGCTGGAAGAGAAGGGCTACGACTGGATAAAGAAAGAGATGGGAGATGCCTGAGATGAGAGCCGAACAACAATATATCGACCTCTTTACCCGCTATGAAGACTTGGTGTGTAGCCATAGCACTGCGGTGATGAACGCACCGAGGGCTGAGGCTTTTGCCGACTTCGAGCGCATGGGTTTCCCTTCGGTGAAGAGCGAAGACTATAAATATACGGACGTGGCACAGGCGTTTGCTCCCGACTATGGGGTCAACCTCAACCGCCTGGCAATTCCCGTGAACCCTTACGATGTGTTCCGTTGCGACGTTCCCAACCTCAGCACTTCTCTCTATTTCGTCGTAAACGATTCGTTCTACGAGAAGATGATGCCGAAGGCGCATCTCCCCGAAGGAGTGTATGCCGGAGGGTTGAAGCGTTTTGCCGAGGAATATCCCGAGGTGGCAAAACGATACTACGGGAAAGCCGCCCCGAGCAGTCACGACGGTATCATTGCACTGAATACGATGCTGGCGCAAGACGGCTTTGTGCTTTATGTGCCCGAAGGCATAACAGTGGAACGCCCCATACAGCTTGTCAACATACTGCGCAGCGATGTGGATGCGATGGCAAACCGTCGTGTCCTTGTCATCATGGAGCCGCGCTCGTCTGCCAAGATGCTTGTTTGCGACCACAGTATCGACGACGTGAAGTTCCTCGCCACACAGGTTGTCGAGATATTCGCCGGCGAAGACTCTTGCTTCGACTATTACGACTTGGAGGAGAGCAGCCTCTCCACGACGCGCTTTTCATCCCTGCACGTGAAGCAGGAGGCTTCGAGCAATGTCCTTATCAACGGCATAACACTCAACAACGGCTTTACGCGCAACAACTATTACATCAGTCTTGACGGCGAGCATGCGGAGACGATGCTTTGCGGTATGGCTGTCTCGGACCGTGAGCAGCATATCGACACATACAGTCACATCACGCACGCCGTGCCCTGTTGCACAAGCAACGAGCTGTTCAAATATGTCCTCAACGACAGGGCGGTCGGCGTTTTCAGCGGACGTATCCTTGTGAAGGAAGGTGCCGAGAACACAACAGCCTATCAGGCAAACCGAAACCTCTGTGCCACCCGCGAGGCTCGTATGTACAGCAAGCCGCAGCTTGAGATATATGCAGACGACGTGAAGTGTTCGCACGGCATGACCACCGGGCAGCTCGACGAGAATGCCCTCTTCTATATGCGCAGCCGCGGCATCCCGCTTGCCGAAGCCCGCATGATGCTGAGTGTTGCCTTTATGGCGGATGTGATAGACTGCGTAAGGTTGGATGTGCTGAAAGACCGTTTGCATACGTTGGTGGAGAAACGCTTCCGTGGGAACCTGGCACGCTGTGCCGAATGCAGCATCTGCAAGTGAGGGAAAAACCGAAGTACCGATACTTTTCATCAAAAGCACCGATACTTTCGGGCAAAAGTATCGGTACTGTTTTTCGAGAGGGCTAGCCCTTTTGCCTAAAAGGGTTAGCCCTTTTGCCCGAGAGGGCTAGCCCTCCTGTTTTCGAGAGGTCTGTCTTTGACTGAAAAAAGTTGACTCACAATAGGAGTTAACGATGTATCAATTAC
>CAVIFD010000130.1:0-5318 GCA_963641545.1 bacterium
GAACCATCAGCATTCCGGCAGCTGCCAAGTATGAAGACAAGGATCTGCCTGTGACGAGCATCGGCAATGAGGCGTTTATGAATTGCACGGGCTTGACCTCCGTTACCATCCCGAGCAGCGTGAAAACCATCAATTATAGGGCGTTCTATGGTTGCTCGAACTTGACTTCCCTCGCCATGGGAGAGAACGTGGAGAGCATTGGCAGCTGGGCGTTCTCCGGTTGCAAGAGCCTGACCTCCGTCACCATCCCGAGCAGCGTGGAGAGCATCGGCTCGTCTGCGTTCCAGGGTTGCAGCAGTCTGACCTCCGTCACCATCCCGAGCGGCATAACAGTCATCGGCAGTTATACATTCTCTGGCTGTGGTGCTCTTACGATAATCACTTCGCTAAGCGTGGAGCCGCCCTCGATCAGAGACTATGCTTTTTCCGGTTGCTACAATATTGAGACTATCTATGTGCCGAAGAATTCGGTAAGCAAATATCAGGAAGCAGGGTTCTGGGACAATTATAATATCGTGGCGTTGCCCGGCGAAGACGAAGAGGAGGAAAAAGACTCCGAGCCCGACTTCAGCGAAAAGAACGAAGACGGGAAGATTGTCTACTTCAACTTTGCCGACAACATGCAGGATGTGAAGGTTGCGAAAGGCGATTATTCGGGAGAGGTTGTTATTCCGGAATCTATCAAAAACATGTTTGTGACGGGCATCGAGAACGGGGCGTTCAGTGGCTGTACGGACCTTACCGGCATCACCATCCCGCGCAGCGTGACTACAATCGGCGATAGTGCGTTTGTCGGTTGCAGCAGCTTGGAAGCTATCACCATCCGCAGCACCGTTGAAGCTATCGGCGCAGGGGCATTCGACGGTTGCACCGCGCTGGAGAAGGTCGTTGCCGAGGATATCCCTGCATGGTGCAGCATAGACTTTGGCGATGAAGCAGCCAACCCGCTCCTCCAGGCAGGGCATCTTTACCGCGACGAGGATACGGAGATAAAAGATCTTGTTATCTCGGAGAACGTGGAGAATATCGGTGCACATGCCTTTGCCGGCGGCATCGGGCTGGAATCCGTCACCATACAGAACGGCGCGAAGAACATCGGGGCAGGTGCTTTCGATGGCTGCATCAACATCTCTGAAGTGACCATCCCGAGCAGCGTGGAGGGTATAGGTGGCAATGCTTTCTCCGGCTGTGTCGGATTGGAGAAGGTCGTTGCCGAAGATATTGCCGCATGGTGCGACATAAAATTCGAGAACGTCGAGAGCAATCCGCTCCTCCGGGCAGGGCATATTTACAGCGACAAAAACACGGAGATAACGGACCTGACGATCCCGAACACAGTGCAGAGCATCGGCGAAGCTGCCTTTGCCGGCGGCATAGGTCTGCGGTATGTCACCATTGGCAGCGATCTGAAGAGCGATCTGAAGAGTATGGAGTATTACGACGGCGTGAAGGATATCGGCAATAGCGCGTTCTATGGCTGCAGCAATCTGGTTTCCCTAACCCTGCGCGGCAGCGTGGAGAGTGTTGGCGCGTTTGCGTTCTACGATTGCAACCTCTTGGACACCCTTTCCATCCCGAACGGCGTGAAGGAGATCGGCGACATGGCGTTCTATTGCAGCAATATCACTAAGGTCGTTTCGCACATAGAGGATCCGTTCGCGATAAAAGCGTCAGCCTTTAATGAATACACATTGAACCACGGGACGCTCTACGTGCCTGACGAGACATTGCTGAAATACAAATCCACAGCCGGCTGGCGGGAGTTCAAGCATATCGTCGGTAGAATGAGCACCGGCATTGAGGACATCATGGCTGAAGGCGTGACGATACAGACGGGCGGCGGTGCATTGCACGTCAGCGGCGTGAAAGACGGTACGCGCGTGGTGGTTTATTCCATGACAGGCGCGATGATTGGTTCGGGGAATGTAACGGGCGGCACTGCCACCATCCCGACAGCCCTTCGCAATGGCGACATTGCCATCGTCCGCATCGGAGACACTGCCGTGAAGGTCATTATGCAGTAATGCTGTGTATATATAATAAGGAAAGCAAAGCCGCCCCACAACAGGGCGGCTTTGTTGTTCCTTGTCCCTCCGCTGTCATTCCGGACCCCGATCCGGAATCCCACACTCAACTCTGTGCATTCTTTTTTGATAGTCCTGAGTGGAGGATGAGATCCCGCGTCGGGGCGCGGGATGACAGGGGGTAGAGGCCAGTGCTTGCGCTTTGGGGGCGGGATGACAGGGGGGGCAGAGGGCAGGAAAAGTCTCCGCCGGCACCACTTTCGGGAAAAGTCGCGCCAGCGGAGGGTGTTTCAGCGTCACTTTTGAAAAAGTGGTGCCGGCGGAGGGTGTTTCAGCGCCACTTTTGAAAAAGAAGCACTGAAACCTGCGGCGACAGCACGAACTTTCTAAAAGATGTTACTGTCACACCTCGCGACAGGACTAACTTCTTAATAGGTGTTACTATCATGCGTCGTGACAGCGCGACTTTCTTAATAGGTGTTACTGTCGCGCATCGTGCCGGCACGACTTTTCCCGAAAGTGCTCCTGTCACGAATTTTGGCGGATCCCCGGGTATGGGGCGATGGGGACTAAATGTTGTTGAGATAGACTATCACGCGGGCAGAGGGGGAGAGCGTGAGGGTAAACTCGTCCGCGAGGGCCTCGTTGAGCGTCCCTTGCCACCATGCGGTGAGCTTTCGGCGGGAGATGCGCCAGCGCAGACCTTCTGTGGTTATCTCGCCCGAGGGCGACATTGAAAAGATGGAGATCTGCTGCCCCCGTGCGCAGGGGAGGGTGGTTGTCTGCATTAAAGGGATGAAACGCCCGTAGTCGGAGTGCATCTCCACGCGCTCGAACATGGGGGCGTAGTCCATGAGGAGGGATATGTTGCCAAGCGTATGGTCTTCGCGCAGTCCCGTGGCTCCGAGTATCAGCAGTCTGCGGCAGCCTTCGGAGTGGGCAAAGCGTACAGCCTTGCTGAGGTCGTTCGTCTCCTGTTCAGCCACGCGGTGGAGCCTGTCGGCATACCTACGGCGCATCTCGTCCGTCAGGCTGTCCATGTCGCCCACCACGGCTGTCGGCTCAATCCCGTGTTCGTGAAGGTTCTTCACTGCGCCGTCGCAGGCAATGATCCGCGGGGCGGACTTCATCAACGCCAGCAGCGCGGCACTCTCGGGGAAGCTGCCACAGGCAACCACCACACAGTCGAACCCCGTCATATCGTCTTTTTGCTGCATATTCCTTTCTTTTTCCATGTGTGATAACCCACGACAGCCAACAGTCCGTAGCAGGTGTAAAGAAGCATCGTGGGGTATAAGCCCCGCAAGAAGTAGAGGTAGACGGACACGAAGTTGACCACCACCCAAAAGATCCAGTGCTCGATGATCCGTCGCGCGAGCATCCATGTGGCAACGATGCCGACAGCCGTGGTGAAGGCGTCGCCCATGGGGATGGGCGAGTCGGTGAGATAGCGGAGCACGAGGTAGAGCGCGACGTGCAGCACGAGGATGGCAGCCATAATGCCTGTAAGCAGCGGCAGTGTGGCATGCCGGTAGACGATGCTCTCCTGTGCCGCTTCCGTCCCTTTGGTCCAGGCACGGAAGCCGTAGATGCTGATGGCGACGTAGTAGATGCTCAGCCCCATGTCTGCATATATCTTGGCAAAGAAGAAGACGAAGACGTAGACAAGAGATGAGAGCAGCCCGACAACCCACATTGCCCTGTGCTGACGTATCTCCAACAGGAGGTAGAGAAACCCCGTCGCGACACCGAAATATTCCAACCAATGCTCCGCCATGATGCTTTAGAACTTAAACGTTGCCCGAGCCATGACGTTGGTGCCCGCCTGCGTGAAGTAGCCGTCGTCTTTACAGACCTTGCCGCCGCTGATGTAGGTGTAGACCCACCCGTTGGTCTCGTATTTCTCGTTGAAGAGGTTGTTGACGCTCACGTCCACGCCCAGCTCCTTGATGAAAGAGGGGTGGAACACGTAGCCTACGCGCAGGTTATTCACGAAGTAAGGGTCGATGGAGCGGTCGCGGGTCGAGGTGTTGTCGAGATACTGACGGCTCACAGCTTGCGAGAAGAGTGCTGCGGAGAAGCCTTTCACGTGGAAGCTGAACGTGCTTCCTGCGATGATGTTGGGGGAGAAGGATATGTCCGTCGTCCCGAGGTATTCGCTCTGCTGTCCGCCGTTGTCGTAGTCGTCCATGTAGTGTGTGTAGTTCTTGATCTTGTTACGGCTGAGGGTGAGGTTGCCGTTCCAGTCGAGCCACGAGGCAATCTTCACTCCGCCCGTCAGCTCTATGCCCATACGGTAGCTGTCTTTGATGTTGCTTGTCAGAGCTTCGCCTATCTCGCTGATCTTGCCGCTAAGGATAAGCTGGTTGTCGTAGTCCATGAAGTAGAGGTTTGCGCCGACATGAAACCTGCTGCCGTGGAAGGAGTATCCTGCTTCGTAGTCTCGCAGTGTCTCGTGCTCGGGGCGTTCACCGGCGGCAGCTTCGGTGAAGTTGTCGCGCGTAGGCTCGCGGTGTGCCACTGAGAAGGAGAGGAAGGCATCGTGCCCGCCGCTTTGGTAGTTGACACCCGCCTTGGGGTTGAAGAAGTGCCAGTGCTTACGGACGTTTACATTGTCGCCCGCCTTGTCGTCGCTTCCTTTGATGGTGTAGCGGATGCCGCGATATTGCAGGTCGAGGTATCCGTTCAGACACGGGAGGATGCGGTAGATGCCTTTGGCGTAGATGTTATAGTCTGTCTTGTCGCCACGGTTGCGATAGTATTCGTAGTCGGGCCCGGGGAGAGCCAAGCCGCTCTTCACCCACATGACGCGCCCGAAATGGTCGCCCACGTATCTGTTTGCTGCTGCGCCGAGGTTTGCCTGAAGACGTTTGCCGCGGTAGGCAGCGTTGTAGATGATGCCATAGAAATCGTTGTCGAGCCACTTACGGCGCACAAGGTCGGAGCGGCGCACCGTGTCGCCATCACTCGCGACATATGCCGGCAGCTTATAGCCCGGAAACTTTGCCGAGGCTTTATAGTCTTCGTAGTAGCCCTTGCCGTGAGTGTAGTGAAGTGTGAGGTTCATGCTCCACAGGTCGCTGAGGCGTTGGTTCGCCATGAGGTGATAGTGCTGCTGCCGGTAGTTGTCCGTTTGGTTGTCGTAATACTTCTTCACGCCGTCTTCCTCGTATTCCCCGCAGGGATTGTACGTGCGGTCTGTGTCGAGCAGCGAGGATGGCACGCCCGTCCAAGCCTGGTAGGTCTTCTCCATGTTGCCGAACGTTTGGAAGCGGATGGTTGTGTTCGCGCCGT
>CAVIFD010000131.1:0-1937 GCA_963641545.1 bacterium
GTGTTCGACGCAATGGTGCAGGAGGTTGTGCTCGACGAAGAAATGGAAAAATTAGGGATGGGAGTGTGTCCGGAGGAACTGTTTGATATGGTTCAGGGCGAGAATATCTCTCCGATGATCCAACAGATGCAGATGTTTGTCAATCCGGAAACGAAAGCATTCGACAAGACGGCTCTGCTTAACTTCCTTAAAACGATCGATGATGAAAATATCGACAGCTATCCGGCAGATCAGCAGGCACAGTTGATTCAGGCACGTAACTTTTGGTTGTTCTGGGAGAAGAATATCAAACGTCAGCGTATGGAACAAAAATACACGACATTGCTGAGTAAGGCGGTTTCTGCGAATGTCTTGGATGCCAAGAATGCTTTTGATGCAACTTCGGGGAGTGCGGACATTGTTTACGCCATGCAGTCGTATGCAAGTATTCCGGATTCGACTATCGACGTGAGCAAGAGTGAAATCGAAAAGCTGTATAACCAACGTAAAGAGCTTTTCAAGCAAAAGGAAAGTAAGGTTCTGAAATATATCGCTGTGGATATTCGCCCGAGCCAAGATGATTATGACAAGGCAAATGCTGACATTGAGTCGCTGAAGGGTGAGCTTGCTTCCTCGGAGAAAGTGGCTGACATAGTAAATGAGAATTCGGAAGTGCCTTATATGGATGCCTACTTCTCGGAAGGCGCATTCGATCCGGAAATGAAACAGTTTGCAACCACGTCAGAAGTGGGGGCGGTGTACGGTCCGGTGTTCGACAACGACAAATACAGAATGTTCAAGCTGGTGGACAAAAAGATGGCTCCGGATTCTGTTAAGGTAAGCCATATCATGCTGGCAGGAGATGACGAAGCTCGTAATACGGCTTTGGCGGACAGTTTGATGGATGTGTTGAAGCACGGTGGAAGCTTTGCTGATTTGGCAAAGGATTTCTCTGTGGATCAGACTGCGAAGAACGGCGGTGAGCTGGGATGGTTTACTGAGATAACCGCTTTGAGAGGCGTGAACGAGGACTTCAAGAACGCGGTGTTCTCAACTCCGGTGAATGACGTGGCAAAGGTGAAGTCGATGTATGGTATTCACTTGGTAAAGGTCACAGAAAAGACAGCCAATGTTGCCAAGTACAAGGTGGCAGATATCGACATGACAGTGTCGCCAAGTTCGAAGACCTATAGTGATATCTACAATGACTTGAATCATTTCATTTCGCAGAACAACGATTTGTCTAAACTCGATGATGCCGCCAAAGAGGCAGGTTACAACGTGGTTTCGGATGTGACGGTGACGGCGGACAACCAAACGCTCGGTAGCATAAAGAATTCTCGTCAGGTAATCCGTTGGGCATTCCAGCACGACAAGGGTGAAATTTCTGAGATCTTCGAATGTGATGACAAGTTTGTTATCGCCGGTGTTGATGGTACAATAAAAGAGGGATACCGTTCGGTTGCATCTGTAACTCCGGCTTTGAAATCTGAAATTGCTGCCCAAAAGAAGGGTGAGAAGATTTCCGCAGACTTGAAAGCAAAGAACTTGACCTCCGTGGAAGCGTATGCGGAAGCTATGGGCGCGAAGGCTGATTCCGTGAAGTTTGTCAGCTTCGGTACTCGTCGTATCTCCGGTATAGGTGTCGAGCCTAAGCTGAACGCTATGGTTTCTCTTGCCGAAGCAGGTCGGGTGAGCGAGCCGGTTGCAGGAAACAATGGCGTATATGTATTTAAGGTATACGAAAAGAATAAGGACGCCAAGGAATATAACGAAGCTAACGAGATTAAAGCATTGGATGCTTCGAACGCATATCGTTTCGGATACCAGGCTATACGGTCGTTGGTTGACAAAGCAGATGTGGAAGACAACCGTATCCGTTTCTTCTAAACAAACAGCGGCATCAAAGGATATTATTGCTATCCGGTAAAACTTTTTGAACCGGATCGAGTAGGAGG
>CAVIFD010000131.1:1979-5315 GCA_963641545.1 bacterium
GACTCTCGCCGAGTTGAAGGAAGTCGCCGAAGAGGTTGGCATGCCGAGGTATGCCGCAGGGCAGATGGCAGATTGGCTGTACAAGAAGAAGGTCACTACCGTCGGGGAGATGACAAACATTGCTGCGGCGAAGCGTGCTCTGTTGGCGGAGTCGTTTGAGGTTGGTGCAGAGCCTTCGGCGGATTGTATGAAGTCGGTGGACGGGACCATCAAGTATCTCTTCCCTGCCGGAAGCGGAAACTTCGTAGAGTCGGTGTATATACCGACTGACGACAGGGCAACCTTATGTGTGTCTTCGCAGGTGGGCTGTAAGATGAATTGTCTGTTTTGTATGACGGGCAAACAGGGGTTCACCGCCAATCTCTCGTCTAACGGGATATTCAATCAGATACGGTCGATACCCGAGGCAGATACGCTGACCAATATTGTCTTTATGGGGATGGGGGAGCCGTTGGATAATACGGACGAGTTGTTCAAGGTGCTTGAGATTCTGACATCATCGTACGGGTACGGGTGGAGCCCCAAGAGGATAACGGTGTCTACCATTGGGGTGATGAAAGGGCTGCGGCGTTTTTTGGAAGAGAGCCATTGCCATCTGGCGGTCAGCCTGCACTCTCCGTTCCATGATGAGAGGCTCTCTTTGATGCCGGTGGAGAAGGCGTATCCGGTGGAGAATGTGATCGATTTTATACGGCAGTACGACTTCACGCATCAGCGTCGTGTCTCCTTCGAATATATCGTGTTCCGTGGGTTGAACGACAGTATGAGACATGCCAAGGCTCTTGCCGACTTGCTGAAAGGTCTGGAGTGTAGGGTAAATCTTATCCGTTTCCACGCCATACCGGGAGTGTCGTTGCAGAGCTCGGATGTGGGAGCGATGGAGGCGTTCCGTGATGCTTTGAACGCCGCAGGGGTTGTCTGTACGATAAGAGCATCGAGAGGGGAAGACATATTCGCGGCCTGTGGAATGCTGTCTACGGCAAAGAAGCGACAAACGGAATAGATGGCAGGGCGTGTGGTGGAAAAGAGCTATATTTGCGCGGTTAAAAAACGGATTGATATGAGAAAGAACGCTTTGCTGATAAGTCTGTGCATGTTGCTGATGATGCTGGCGGCATGTGGCTCTTCTCCGGTGGGGAAACGTGCTACCGGTCTCGCTTATGAGGTCGTTGTCGTTATGGATAAGGCAGGATGGGAAGGTCCTGCAGGAAAGGCTGTCAAGGGGCAGCTGACATCCGATGTGCCGGGGCTTCCGCAGTCGGAGCCTTCCATGAGGATAACGTATGCAGACCCGTCCCAGTTCAACGGGCTGTTGACGTATGTCCGCAATATACTGATCGTAAACATCAATCCTTCCATTTATACCAAGGCATCGTTGGGGTATGAGAACGACCGTTGGGCAAAGGGGCAGGTGGTTGTTACACTGACTGCACCGACGGAAGACGCAATCATGGAATACACGGACGCCAACCCGAGGGCTATTGTGGACTTCTTCGTGAAGGTGGAGATGGAGCGTGCGGTGGCTCTGTTGGAGAAAGACTACAGCTCCGTGGTTATGGAGCACCTGCGGGATGGCTACGACTTGGAGTTGAAAGCTCCGGCAAACATGACCTACTATCGCGATACGACGAACTTCTTCTGGGCATCCAACAATGCCAATACAGGTCGTACGGATCTGATAGTGTATACATTCCCATATACCGATCCGAATACGTTCACAGCAGACTATTTGGTGGCGAAGCGCGACTCGGCACTGAAGGCTAACCTGCCCGGTGCTTTCCCGGGGTCGTACATGACGACGGAATCGAGGTTTGGCGTGGGATACGCCCCTATCACAGTGAACGGAAAGTATTGCGGGGTGGTGCGCGGATTGTGGAAGATGGTGGGCGACATGATGGGCGGACCGTTTGTCAGTCATGTCCGCCTCGACGAGAAGAACAACCGCGTGGTGGTTGCCGAGGGCTTCGTCTTTGCTCCTGAAACAGATAAAAGAAACTTCATCCGTCGCATAGAGGCGGCTTTATATACGCTTCGTCTGCCGGGTGAGTTTGACGAGAAATAAACAATACGCATAACACATGGAAGAACGATTGATTAGGGTGGGGATTACCCACGGAGATATAAACGGCATCGGATACGAGGTGATACTTAAAACCTTCTCGGATGCCAGGATGGCTGAGCTTTGCACGCCGATAATATACGGCTCGTCGAAGATTGTGGCTTATCACCGCAAGGCAATGGACCTGCCTGCTGTGAATATGAGCACCATCTCCCAGGCGGAAGAAGCAGGCGTGAACAGGGTTAATATCATCAACTGTGTGCCCGATGATACGAAGGTGGAGCTGGCACAGTCGACTGCGATAGCCGGTGAGGCAGCATTTCAGTCGTTGGAAGCGGCCGTGACCGACCTGAAAAGAGGGGTGGTGGATGTATTGGTGACTGCCCCTATCAACAAGCATAATATCCAGAACGACAGATTCCGCTTCCCCGGGCATACGGAATACCTTGAGGAGTGTTTCGGCGACGAGGGGCAAAAGGCATTGATGATATTGCTGAAAGACGACCTGCGCGTTGCGTTGGTGACAGGGCATATCCCACTCTCGGAAGTTCCTCGGAAGGTGACGGCAGAGGCAATCGTGTCAAAGCTATGCATCTTCAACCGGTCGCTAAAGCAGGATTTCGGGATTGTGAAACCCCGTATTGCCGTTCTCTCACTTAATCCGCATGCCGGCGACAACGGTCTTTTGGGAAAAGAAGAGGAAACGGTCATACGTCCGGCAATGGTTGAGGCGGAAAAGAAGGGCGTGATGTCTTTCGGTCCGTATGCTGCAGACGGATTCTTCGGTTCGAGGATGTATGACAAGTTCGACGGTGTGCTGGCAATGTATCACGATCAGGGGCTGGCACCGTTCAAGACTCTTGCGATGGACGACGGTGTAAACTATACTGCCGGCTTGTCTGTCGTGCGCACTTCTCCCGATCATGGCACTGCTTACGATATTGCAGGGAAGAACCTTGCTTCCGAGGCATCGTTCCGTCAGGCCCTCTACACGGCTCTCGACATCTACCGCAACCGTGCAATCTATCATGAAGCTACGGCACACCCGCTCCGCAAACAGTATTTCGACAAGAGCAACGACAACGAGAAGTTGGATCTTACCAAAGACGACGATGAAATATGACCCTATGTGCCCATTCCAACGCAATTGGGGACGTATGGTAATATCATTGGTGATATGACGGATACTCACAGATAGGAAGGCAAGGATATGAAAAAGATCCTGCTGATGTTTCTTCTTTTCCTTTGTGCCAAACATGTGTGGGCGCAGGTTGGAC
>CAVIFD010000132.1:0-5302 GCA_963641545.1 bacterium
GTTGCAATGGCATCAAAACTGACATTTTTGTCAGATTGTAGAGTTGCAATGACACCTCCAAGTACATTTTCATGTCTTTGTAGAGTTGCAATGACACTTCCAAGACCATTTTGGTGTCTTTGCAGAGTTGCAATGACACATTCAAGTACATTTTGGTGTCTTTGTAGAGTTGCAATGACATGAAAAAAAGTCCCGATGACTAATCAACGGGACTCTCTTTGGTAAAAATGATGCCGAGCGTTACATCACTTCCGGTATATCATCCTCCGAGCTGCTTCCCGGGCTCTGTGATTCGTCGCTCTCATCTTCCGTTGGCTCGTCATTGGTAGAAATTGTAATTTTCTTTCCTACCCCGCGGCGCGAAAGCATTTCGGCAAACTGCAATATCTCTGCATTCATCGCGTCTATCACCGCGCCTATCTCCTCTTCCTTCTCCGCGTTCTTTTCCACCAACGCGTTTACAGTGTAGATGGCATTAATGGCTGTTCTAAGGTCGGCGAGTGCAATGTCTACCTTGCGGCGGATGTTTTGAAAGCTCTCGGTGACAATTCTCACACGTTTTTCGTCCGCGCGACGTGAATAAATCTTGCTAAACGTGTCGTTCACCGTCTTTAGAGCCTCAACGGCAGCTGTCAATCCAAGTGTCGCCACATATTGACTGTAGTCGTCGCTCTGCAGCTTCTTCACAAAGTCGCTCACCATAGCCGTATTTTCCGCATTCGGCTTCGTCGACATCAACCCGTACGGCTTGAGGATGTACTCAATCTTCTCGGCAGCCGTAACCTCCTCCGCGACGAGGCTCAGCTTCTTGCTTTGCACCGTCAGCCTCACAAAGCGAAACAGCTTGTCGCGCTCCGCATCCTTTTCAGCCAGCGATTTTGTGTCCTCAAACTCACGCGTCTGCATGTAGATGGCATCTTCGCTTTCAAATGCCTTGCGATACGCCTCGAAGGGGACGGAAATCCCATGCTTTGTTGCAAACTCAGCAGTGACAGCCTGAAGAACCGCCTCCTGCAACCAATAATGCTCCGCGTTACGTGCGCGAGCAAGATTTCTAATCTCGGAAATTGCTTTCATACCTCTTTGATTTAATAATAAATACTGTGCCGCGCTAATTGCACGACGTTAACTGCCTGCAAATATATGAATTTATCCCTCCAAACCAAAGAATCAACAATTTCCGACCCTTGCGCGGTGGCGGCGGTTCTCGCGACACGGGGAGGAGGCTTACGCTTTCCGCGTTATAGGCATAATATGCATAATAGGCATAATGGGCATATACATTATAACATGTCGGCTATCAAAAAAAGGGCTGCCCCATGGTGGAGCAGCCCTTTCGATTAGTCTTCAAACGTCGTCCGGACGCTGTTCTTACATTACTTCGGGTATGTCGTCTTCGCTGCCGGAGGTGTCGCCTTCGTCAACCACAGGGGCATCGTCAACCGCAGGCGTGTCGTCAGCTGAGATAGTTGCCATCTTGCCCACGCCACGGCGCGAAAGGGTCTCGGTGAACTGCAGGATCTCGGCATTCACGGCATCAATCACAGCGCCGACCTCCGCCTCTTTCGTCGCATCCTTTTCAATCAACACAGCGACGGTGAAGACTGCATTGATGCCATTCGCAAGGTCGAGGAAGGCAGCGTCGACCAGCCCACGCGCAGCTTTCAGGTCGTCCGCCAAGGCTTTCACGCGCTTCTCGTCCGCACGGTGCGAATAGATGGCGGTAAACTCTGTGTTGGCTGTCTTCAGCGCAGCCACGGCAGCGGTCAAGCCCAAGGTCTCGACATACGCGCTGTAGTCCTCAGACTCCAGCTTCTTCACGAGGTCGCTCACCAACGCCGTGTTCTCGGCATATGGCTTTGCGGCAGCACCTTGGTACGGCTTCACCACATAAGCCAGCTTCTCCGCAGCTGCGGCTTCGGCGTCGTCAAAGCTCAGCTCCTTGCTTTGGATGGACAGGGCGACGAAGCGAAACAGCTTGTCGCGCTCGGCATCCTTAGCCTCGATAGCCTTCGTGTCGGCAAAGCCGCGCGCCTGAAGGTAGAGCGAATCTTCGTTTTCGAACGCCTTGCCATACGCCTCTCGAAGGGCTGCAAGACCGTACTTGGTTGAAAACTCGGCAGTGATGGCGCGAAGAAACGCCTCCTGCAATCCGTAGTGCTCGGCATTGCGGGCACGGGTGAGATTTTTAATCTCTGAAATTGCTTTCATACTTTTTGAATTTGAATGAATACTATGCCGCGCTCCATGCGCGACGTTAACTGCCCGTAAAAATAGACATTTATCTTTGAATACAAAAACTATCCCTGTTTTTTCGGGATGGCAGCACAATTCTGCCGGTACATTTTCTACGGATAAAATTATCATTTTTTCTGTTTGTAAAAAATGTGTTACCTTCGCGGCTGAGTTTGCTAAACCTGATCGTACAGCCTCAGAGCTTTCTCCGGACATCGAGTCGATTTTTTACTAACTATATTTGGTCATGAAGAACAAATTTTATTTTGGAAAGAGGATGTTTGCAGTGGCTTTATCCTTTTTGCTTTGCAGCTTTGGCGTTGCATACGCGGAAAGTGACAGAACGCCGGACATTTCATCCGCAAGTCCCCAACAATCGGGGAAAACAGTGACCTGCATCGTTTCCGACGAGCTCGGACCGGTGGCAGGAGTGAACGTCGTTGTGAAGGGAACGACAAACGGAAACATCACCGACCTCGACGGACGGGTTACACTGAGTGGCGTGAGCACGAAAGATGTGCTCGTCGTATCCTACATTGGTTATGTTACACAGGAAATCGCGGTGGGCAACCAAACGATTATCAAAGTCACAATCGCCGAAGACTTGCAAAAGCTCGACGAAGTGGTTGTGACAGCTTTAGGTATCACCCGCTCGGAGAAAGCTCTTGGTTATGCAACGCAAAAGTTTGATGGCGCAGAGCTGACGAGTGTCAAGGGAGTGAACATCGCCACGAGTTTGAGCGGACGAATCTCCGGTATGCGCGTCTACAACTCGACGGAGTTTGGCGTGGCACCGACCATAAAGCTGCGTGGCGAGTCGCCGCTTGTTGTTGTGGACGGTGTGCCGACGGATCAAGCATTCAGCGACTTCAACCAGGACGTGATTGAGGACATAACGGTGCTCAAAGGTGCAACGGCATCCGCTCTGTATGGTTCGCGCGGTGGCAACGGTGCAATCATGATCACGACGAAGAAAGGTGGCAAAGGCGGCTTCTCGATAGAGGTCAACACGAGTAATATGTTCAACGCCGGACAGCTGAAAATACCGGAAGTGCAGACATCGTATAGTGCCGGCTCGGGCGGAAAGTACAATAACATAGACTATGTATGGGGCGACAAGCTCGACATCGGTCGCGTCTACACGCAGTGGGACCCCATCAAGAAGGAATACCGCGAGATGGAGCTTACGTCGAAGGGCAAGAACAACTTCAAGAACTTTCTTGAGTTCAGTATGGTGAGCAACACGAGTGTGAGCGTGTCGACAAGCAGCGAGTATGGAAGCATTCACACTTCCCTCTCCTATCTGTACGACAAGAACCAGTACCCGAACACCAAAAAGAACAAATTCTGGTACAACATCGGTGGTGAGCTGAAGCTCGGCAAGAAAGCGACGGTGGAAGGGCACCTCAACTTCACGCAGGAGTCTGCCCCCAACACAGCGGGCTACGGCTATGGTACGGGATATATGTATAACATCCTGTTGTGGACCGGACCGGAATACGACATACGTGAATACAAGGACTATTGGATAGTTCCCAATCAGGTGCAGAACTGGCACTACTCCAACTGGTATGACAACCCGTATTTCTCGGCTTACGAGAAGATACGGTCGATAAACAACTTCAAGACCAACGGCTCGCTGTCGTTCAAGTACGAGATCCTGCCGTGGCTGAAGCTCCAGCTGCGCGGCGGTGGCGTTGCTTACGCCAACAACACTGTGTGCCGCTCGTCTGTGGGTACGATTTCCATAAACCGCAGCTATTGGAAAGACGGTAAGCTTGGTTACTATAAGGAAGGAAAGGAGACAGGGTTCACAATGAACTACGATTTCTTCCTCCTCTTCGACAAGAAATTCAAGGATTTCAGCATCGACGGTTTGCTCGGTAGCTCGCTGTACTACACGAATTCCCGCACACTTAACGCCGAGACGAAGAACGGTCTTTCCGTGCCGGGCTTCTATTCCGTCATGGCATCCGTGGAAAGTCCGACAGTCAGTGTGGCTTCAAGCAGGAAGAAGGTGAACAGTATGTTCGGTACACTGACACTCGGATACAAGGACACCTACTATCTTGAAGCCAGCGGACGAAACGACTGGTCGTCGACACTGCCGGTGGACGACAAATCGTACTTCTATCCGTCCATCGGTCTCAGTGTGATCCCGTCGAACATCATTCCGCTTCCGGAATGGATACCCTTCTGGAAACTGAGAGGATCGTGGACGGTTTCGAAAACCGACCTCGGTGTGTACGATCTGAACACCTCCTACACCGTTAAGCAGAACGTGTGGGACGGCTTGAACACTGCCAGCTATCCGAGCTCTCTTCGCGGACACGTCAAGCCTATCACCAACCGCACGTGGGAAATAGGGACAAACGCGTCCTTCCTGGAAGGCAACCGTCTGCGCCTTGATCTCAGCTACTTCAACAAGCTCACGTACAACAACACCATCCAGCAGACCATCTCGTCGGCAACAGGCTTCAGCTCACGACTGATGAACATCGACGAAGAGTATGTGCGCAAGGGTGTTGAGGCAACAATCGACGCAACCGCCATCAAGACACGCGACTTCTCGTGGGACGTATCGCTCAACCTCTCTTCCAGCAAGAGATATTATGCAAAGATCGACAGCGAGTTCAGCGCAGACAACCTCTGGACACACGTCGGCGGACGTACCGACTACTATTCATATAAGGGTTTCGACAAAGCACCGGACGGCAGCTTTATCGTCAACAGCAACGGCTTCCTGACGCGAAGCAACTACGCGTCGTTGGTAGGCTACACCGACCCGGACTTGGAATACGGTCTTGCAAACACCTTCAAGTATAAAGACTTCACCCTGACGCTCAACTTTGACGGACGTATCGGAGGCGTGTCGTGGGCAAACACGGAGTTATACATGCTCGAGACCGGTTCGCACCCCGACACCGACAACCAGTGGCGTTACGACGAAGTGGTGAACGGAAAGAAGAACTACGTCGGCGAGGGCGTGAAGATCGTTTCGGGAGAGGTGACATACGACCAGTACGGACGGATTACTTCCGATACGCGTGTTTTCGCTCCTAACGAC
>CAVIFD010000133.1:0-5288 GCA_963641545.1 bacterium
CCTTGCCGTTGGACTTGTAAAGGAACGGCAGCGGCTTTTGCCACGCAGGGTAATGATCCGGCACGTTCTGCCAACACTTCGGCTATACCGATTGAACCGCTCAACGGTTCCGCTCCGGCACGCTTACGAACGACATTCAGCATGGCGGCAGCGTTTGCATCGTCGCCTTTCCAATAGTAACACTCTGCCATCATCAGATATGTTTCAGCGGAACGATAGACATACCAAGGGGTCTCGCCTCCCTGAAAATCCTGAGTCTTCGTCGGGTCAGGGACGAACAGCTTGTAGTGCGGCCACATATACCAACAACGAATGGAATCCGCAACAGATATGTCGTTCGGACGGACCAAAGGCTGCCCGTACCACGGGCTATTGTTTTTCTTCAGACTCGGCTCATTGTATCGCAAATCTTCCATGCGTTTCCAGCTGTCGTGATTGTTCGGACTACGCAGGTCGTTCTCCTCCTTGTCGGTCCATATCTCATACTGGTAATAATTGGTCGGGCGACAAGTTCCGATACCACGGCCATAATTGGCATCATTATCAATCTCTGTATTCTTGTCTTCTGAAGCCGGCACAATAGCTGTTCCCGACTTTCCGTCCGGGGTTTTGATGAATAGAAATCGAGCTTCGGTCGGGTAATCTCTTCACTCAACCAGGGGACATCCCCAAATTGGTGAGCTTTCATGTTGTCTTTCGTTCGCGACGGCAACATCTCGCTATCAAAGTCGACAAGCGAGCTGCTTTCATCGGTTTTCCCATGTATGGCGATATCCGCAGTGTACATCTCTGTCAGTATCGGAGCACCGTCTCCAAAAAACTCGTGGCGCATATTTCGTTCGCAAGCCACCAATGCGGAATACAAACCGTCAGCATCCACATAAGTGTTTTCCGGAGTGTAGAATGACAGAGGTTTCGGCTCAAGCCAACCATCGTCGCAAGAGTTGAGCAATGGCAACGCAGCCAAAGCCAGCATAATATATTTTGTGTTGTTCATAATCTTAATTCTTATGGGTTGATCAATGTTATAAAGTAAAGTTCACGCCGAATCGGATTGTCTTTCGTCCAACGAGGTATATCAACGATTGTGTAGCGGTCGAACATTCCTCCCGTATTGGCAGCTCGGTTGAATGTGCCGTATTGCCCGACATGCGAATACATCATAAAGGAGAGATTGAAGTGCTTATAGAACGTAAACTCATTCCTCCATGACCAGCGGTAACGAGGCGTTGTATATCCCTGGAATATCTTGTCGTCGTTATTCAACACGCCGTCGGCATCCTTCACTTCTTCCATGTCACCATACAGATGTTTGATCTTCCTACGGTTAAAAGAGAATGTCCCGCTTGAAGTCCATGTGAAGTTCTTATTCTCTATCAGATTTGCATTCAATGTCAATTCAAACCCTCGGTTTGTCAACGTTCCGAGATTGGCTTTCACGCTGCTGTACCCCAAAATAGATGGCAGCGAACGGTCTACCAACGAATCTAATCTCATGCAAGCTGCATGGAGCTGTTTTCGCATGAATCTTGGTCCATGCAAGCTGCATGGAGCTGTCTGCGCATGAATCTTGGTTCATGCAAGCTGCATGGAGCTGTCTGCGCATGAATCTTGCGTTACGCAGACTGCATGGAGCCGTTTTCGCATGAATCTTGCGTTACACAAACCTGCATTGAGCTGTTTTCGCACGAATCTTGGTCCATGCAAGCTGCATGAGATTTTTGACGCATGAATCTTGTCTCAAGAATCAGCTAATCGGTGTAATAAACCTGACGGTACAACCGAGGGCGGCAGCTATGCGGTAGAAGGTAGAAACTTTGGGTTCAATCTGTCCGCTCTCAATGCGCGTTATATAGGCGCGGTCGGTGCCTAATCTCCGTGCTAACTCAGCCTTACTAATCTTGGCTTTTTTGCGTGCATCCTCAATTATTGCGCCCGTATAGAAGGCATAGGCACGCTCTTCCGCTTCTGCACGTTCCGGCGTACCTTCCTTGCCGAAACGTTCATCTATCAAAGCGTCGATATCGTAAATATCCTTTTTAATCTCCTTTGCTTGCATAATATTCTTCTTTTAGTTTCAATGCCTTATTTATCTCGTTCGTTGGTGTCTTTTGGGTTTTCTTTTGGAAGCCGTTGAAAAGTACGACTATCTTATTGCCATCAAACACAAAGAATATACGGTAGATGTTGTTATTGTACTCTATCCGTACTTCAAAAAGTCCGTCGCGTATCGCCTTTATAAACTTGGTTGGTAGGCGATCTTGCGTGCGTAGCAGCATCAGAACGTATAACACCTTGTCCTGCGTCCCTTTGTCAAGTTCGGCAAAGAAGGTGTTGAAGTAATCCTTATATGCTATTATTTTCCTATTCATTATCTATTTGCTGTTGCAAAGGTAGCAGGCGTTGTAAAACAATACAACAAAAAACCTATTGTTTTAGTCTGAATAGTTATCCTTTTGTCTGCCCGCAAACCGCATGGCGCGGTCGGGCGGAGATGCGTCAGAGGGAAACGAGCTGCGCCGAGCTTTCGTTACGGATCTTTACCTTGTAGCCCTTCGGCACCTGAACGGAGTATTCTATCTTGTTCCCCGAGCGTCGCCATTCAAGGCTTATCCGCTCGTCACCCACAGGGATTGTTCCCGCGCAATGCCCAAGCACGATGTCGGAAAAGCGGAGAGTTATCTCTTTCTTCTCGCGGTCGATTTTGCCGATTCCAAGTATGTCGCGATAGAGCACATGCGCGATGTAGGAAGCAAAGCCGTGGTCGCAGCTGGCATAATTCCCCATGTGCTCCCAAAGCGTACCGGTGCAGTCTGCCATCGAAAAGAAATAGTCTTGTATCTCAAGCAGCATCCGGCTCTGTAATCCGTAGCGGGAAAGCAGGTCCATCCGCATATAATTCCCCATGAAAGCGTTTGCAGGGAAGACGTTCGGATACGTAACTGCGGCGTTGCGATTCGGTCCGAACCGTGTCGTCAGCTTCTCCCAAAGCTCCGGATGCGTCGCAGGCGTTGCCATATCGAAGAAGAAGGCATAATACTGACACACCTCCGAGGTATTGTTCGTCACAGTAAGCCTTCCGTCCTGCCTCACCGCATTGTCGACGAAGAACTCACCGTTGAACGACTGCCGCAGGATGGTCTCCTTGATCTTTTCCGCCTTCTGCATCCATGCGTCGTTGCCATACAGCCGGGCGGCGCTCCGAAGAGCCGCAGCATAGAGCATATTGGAGGGATAATTGACATCCTGCACGAAATCACTTGCCTTCGACCATTCGATGAACACCCAGCTCTCTAACTTCTCGAGCAGACCGTCGCTGTTTTCAAACCCTGCGAAGTATCGCAGCAGCTTTTCTATCCGCGGCTTCAGGCGGGCAACCAACTCGGGGTCGCCTCCGTTCTGCGCGTAGTCGCCAATCTGCAATATGAACCACAGCGACCAGTTGGGGATGAATATGCCGTCGTTATGATCCGCCGGATAACACATCGGTATCATCCCCTCGGGAAGAAACGCGAAGCCCTCGGGCAGGGCATAGTTCTCGTAGAAGTTGTGAGCCACGTCGGAGCGTCCCGTAAACTCCCTCTCCATGATTCCGGAGAAATAGCTGTCGCACAGCCAGCCGGCGCGTTCACGCGAAGGGCAGTCCATAAACACATCCACGGCATTCTGCCGGAATGTCTCCCGCGCAGCTTCGTAGATCGCGTTCAGCTTGTAGTTGCTGCAAGAGAACGCAGCCGCACTGTTCTCCGGATAGGCAAACTCCCTCAGATAAATGTCGTCTATCCGGCAATCACCTTCCAAGGCAATCACCTTCAGATAGCGGTAAGTATATGATTCGAACGATTCGAGACTGTACGCCCCCGGCTCCAGCTCATAGACGATCTGGTTGTTGATGTCTGCCATGCGCTGTTTGGTGTTGACATCCCCGTCCGTCAACATCTCGTCGAAATAGAAGCAAACCCTGCTCTTCTCCTTACACACAACCCGGGCACCCACGAAGCCGGAGAGGTTCACACCCTGATCGAAGACGTAAAACTCTCCTGCCTTCAGCGGATAACTTTCCCGTGAACAGAACGGCTTGTTGACAATATGCCTGACATCCGTCGCAACCTCCTGCATCTCCTGCGAAGGAAGCGGCACCTCTATCTCCGACTCTTTATATCCCTTCAGCTTCTCGCCGATACCCGTCAGCGATCTGTCTTTGTAGTACTTCTCCGGACGTATTCTTTTCACCGTCCCTGACGAATAGACGGACACAGGACTACGTTTCTTGAAGTCGGGCAACAAGACATTGCGAGGTAGGAGTTTCACCGCAGGGCAAACCGACAGTTTCAGCTTCTTCACGGGGATATCCACAGAGACGCGCCACTTGTCGCAGTCCGCTTTCATCCGGTAATACTCCGTGAAAGGACGCTGAAAACTGTAACGTTCCACCTTCTGCACCCTTTCCTCTATGCGGAAAACCTCGAAAGACGACTTCCGCCCCGTTGCCAAAACAATCTTCCCGCCTGCCTCCACCTCCGATAGCAGGAAAGAGGGCTGGTCGAGGGTGTAATAGGAATTGACATTATATCCTGCCACTTCGATTGCAACGATATTGTCGCCTGCTTTAATACAATCGCTCAAATCATATTCGTCCACTCTGAAGTATCCGTGCGCAGCGCGTGCAGGTCCCGACCCGACAAACTCGCCGTTTATGAAGAAGCGGTAAAGCGTTGACGCGGCAATGCGGAGAGTAACCTTCTCGCCTTTCTCCGCCTTGAAAGAGCCACGGAAGCCCAAGGTGAGGTTCATCTCCTTTTCCCTTCCCGCAGCCCATACAGGCAGCGCCTTCTTCATCAGGACCTCTTCATCCGCTGCTGTCCGCCCTTGACAAATGAAGGGGAATGAGATCAACAGCAACAACAAGGAAAGCAGACACAGTCTTTTTCTGTTCATGATATTTTTGTTTCAAGAGTTATCATCAAAATGGGAATTACTTCTCCGGCTTGAGCACCACGCCGAGGCTTCTCTTACCGTCCATCTTTATGACGATGGGACTGTCGAAGTGAACATGGCGCAGATACTGTGTGTCTTCAACTGCCGGCAGGGCATTGAGGTATGCTTCGTCGAACCACCCGTCGCCTTTGAAGGGGTTGACGGTGAAATAACCCACGCCGAAAGATGTCAGGTTTTGGAAGAAATGCGTCCCCTGGCTCGGGTCGACACGATAGTTTTCCAAACCACACTCCACAATCACACGGGCACAGCTGATGTGCGGCCACTTCACCGGAATGCCCAGCCAAGGG
>CAVIFD010000134.1:0-5265 GCA_963641545.1 bacterium
TGCCGACAAGACCGTCCCGTTCAAGGATAACATGGACATTGTGCGCTCGCGCTACATGGCTCTTGGCGGACCGGTGGAGGTTATCCTGAAGCCGGGCGTGGACCATCATCCGCACAGCTTGGAGAACCCCGAGCCGGTGGTGGACTTCATCCTTCGCCATCAGCCGACGTACACGAAGCACCTTCACTATAACGTGCGCGGCAGCCTGCAAAACTCGTTTGTCAAGTTCGAGAAAGAGAGACACGGGCGTGTAGCTTTCCTTGGTGGCTCCATCACGGAGATGCGCGGCTGGAAAGATATGATTGAAGAGCAGCTGAAGCAACGTTTCCCCTACACACACTTCGAGTTCGTGGAAGCCGGCATCGGCTCCACAGGGACAACGCCGGGAGCTTTCCGCCTCCCTCATGACGTGCTCTCGCGGGGGAAGACAGACCTGCTCTTCGTGGAAGCGGCAGTGAACGACCATACAAACCATTTCAGTCAGCAGGAACAGGTGCGCGGCATGGAAGGCGAGGTGCGCCATGCCCTGCTCAGCAATCCGGAGATGGACATCGTGATGCTGCATTTCATCTACGACCCGTTCATCCCGATGGTAGCCAAGAGACAACAGCCCGACGTGGTGCTCAACCACGAGCGCGTGGCAAACCATTATCTCATCCCCTCCATCAACTTAGTGCAGGAGATAGGCGAACGTATGCAGGAGGGCGAGTTTACGTGGGAGCAGTTCGGCGGCACCCATCCGCTGCCGTTCGGGCATAAGTTCTACGCCGCAGCCATAGCCCATCTCTTCGACGAGATGTGGAGAGGCATCACACCCGACAGCCCCATCGTCCCTCACGAGATACCTGCCGAGCCGCTCGACACATTCAGCTACTACGGGGGCGACTTCATCGACATCACGGAGGCACAGCTCGTAAAAGGCTGGAAATATATCCCCTCCTGGCGTGCGGACAACGAATACGAGAAGAGGAAAGGCTTTGCGGATGTTCCCATGATAGAGGCAACCCGCCCGGGCGACAAGCTGACGCTCAGCTTCCGAGGAAAGGCGATAGGCATCTTCTGTACACCCGGACCGACAGCAGGCATTGTTGAATACAGTGTCGACGGCGCACCTTTCAAGAAGCTCGACACCTTCACCGAGTGGAGCAAGCACCTCTATATCCCTTGGGTGTATATGTTGGAGACGGAGCTGAGCGACACCCTTCACTATCTGACGCTCCGCATCTCGAAAGACAAGAACCCGCAGTCCTTGGGCACGGAATGTCAGATACGTAACTTCGTCGTAAACAAATAAGCGCCCCTTACACCTTCGAAAGAAAGATGTAGCTTTGCGGGCAAATCAATGACACGTAATTGAAGATGGCTAATGATACATTGAAACATACACGGCAGGTGCCCGAGCCGACGCTCCGGCGGCTGCCTTGGTACTTGGCTTTCCTGAAGCTGATGGAGGCAAGGGGCGAGACGTGCGTGTCGTCCACTCAGATTGCCCGCGAGATCGGCGTCGACCCCAGTCAGGTGGCAAAAGATATCTCGTTTGTCAACATCTCGGGCAAGACCCGCGTGGGCTACGACATCGATGCCCTCGTCCGTGTGCTGGAAGATTTCCTCGGCTTCACTGCCCGTCACAAGGCGTTCCTGTTCGGCGTCGGCAGCCTCGGTGCGGCTCTCCTGCAAGACACGGGGCTGCACCAGTACGGGCTTGAGATCGTTGCCGGCTTCGACGTGCGCCGCAAGCTGTCGGGCACGACTGTGGGAGGCGTCCCCGTCTTCCATATGGACGATTTCCCCGCGAAGCAGCAGGAATACGGAGCGACCATCGGCGTGATAACAGTGCCTGTCGACAAGGCACAGGAGGTGGCAGACAGCATCATCGCCGGCGGCATACGCGCACTGTGGAACTTCACCCCCTTCCGTATCCGCGTGCCGGAAAACATCGTCGTGCAAAACACTTCCATGTATGCCCACCTGGCAGTCATGTTCAACCGTATGAACTCCATAAACCCGCCGAGATGAAGATTATCGCCGTAGGAATGAATTATGCGGAGCACAATAAAGAGCTGCATCATTCGTTAGAACTCCCGGAGCCTACGCTCTTTATGAAAGCCGACTCGGCACTGTTGAAAGACGGGAAGCCGTTTTTCATCCCCGACTTCTCGTCGGAGATACACTACGAGACGGAGATTGTCGTGAGGATCAACCGGCTGGGCAAGAACATCGCCGAGCGTTTCGCCCATCGCTATTACAGCGAGGTGACCGTCGGCATCGACTTCACCGCCCGCGACCTGCAGCGCGAGCTTCGCGCGAAAGGATTGCCGTGGGAGGTGAGCAAGGCGTTCGACGGCTCGGCTGTCGTCGGGCGGTTCGTTCCGCTCGGCGAGGTGGGCGGCGATGTGCAAAGCATCCCGTTCCGGCTCGACATCGGCGGGAAGACGGTGCAGACGGGGAACACCCGCGACATGCTTTTCACGGTGGACAGGATCATCGCCTACGCGAGCCGGTTCTTTACACTGAAGATGGGCGACCTCATATTCACGGGGACACCCGTCGGCGTGGGAGAGGTCCGTATCGACGACCACCTCGAAGGGTATGCCGCAGGGCTGAAGCTGCTCGACTTCCATGTGAGATGAACTGCGCGTAGGCAAGCAAAGAAAGACTATGTTACGACTGTTTTATATACTCCTGACAAGTATCTGCATCGGGGCGGCAGTCCATGCTGCGGACGGCGACAGGTATGCCTCCGGCTCGGCTCTCGCGTCGGGCAAATGGGTGAAGATACGCGTCGACGACCGGGGCATCCACAAGCTGACGTATGCCGACCTGCGAAAGATGGGCTTCGACGACCCTGCGAAGGTGGCTGTCTACGGCTATGGCGGCAATCTGTTGAGCGAAGACTTCGCGACGGAGTATACCGACGACGTTCCGATGATACCCCTCTGGCGCGGGAGCGACTATATCCTCTTCTATGCCTGCGGCTCGATAAGCTGGAGCTACGACACGAGCGCGAAGACTTTCGTGCACACCCGCAACCCATACTCCGACTACGGGTACTACTTCCTTAGCGACAGCGGCACGGCAGCGGCTGAGATGGAAACGGCAGAGGCGACGGAAGGAGCCTCGCTGCAGGTCGCGACGTTCGACGACTACCGCCTGCACGAACAGGAGCTTGTCTCGGTCAACAACTCCGGGCGCGAGCTTTTCGGCGAAGCCATGGACATGACCCTCTCGCGCGATGTCACCTTCAGCGGCATCACGGGAATAACCGACGGCGACGGAAAGGTGACGCTCCGCTTCATTGCCAAGCCCGTCACCGGCACAGGTGGCGTGAGCCTCAGCATAGGCGGCGAGACGCTTATCTCGCGAACCATTGCCAATGCCGGCGGCAGCGGCGACACCTACCTCATGGCACGCCCCGTCTATCAGGTGGCAGACTGGACGGGTGAGAAGAGCGAGAATGTGAAAGTGAACGTCCGCTACAGCAAGTTAGGCGACAGGAACGTACATATCGACTATATCCGCCTTCAGATGCAGCGCGAGTTGCGCCCCTACGGCGGCTGCACCCTCTTCCGCAGCATCGCCTCCGTGGGTAATGCCACGCGCTTCACGGTGAGCGGGGCGGATGCTTCCACGATAGTCCTCGACGTGACAGACAAGCTGCACCCCATGCAGATGGCAACGGAGCTTAGCGGCAGCGCGCTGACGTTCTCCATTCCCGCAGGCACGTTGCGCGAGTTTGCCCTCGTGCAGACGGGCGGGACGCTCCCCACACCGACGGTGGTGGGCGAGGTGACGAACCAGAACCTCCACGCACTGCCTGAGACCGATATGATCATCATCTCGCAGCCGGGACTTACGTCGGAAGCGGAGCGGCTGGCTGAGGCGCACCGCACGCACGACGGACTGAGCGTGCAGGTGGTCAGCCCCGAGGAGATATACAACGAGTTCTCGAGCGGTACGCCCGACGCAACAGCCTACCGCCGTTTCATGAAGATGTTTTACGACCGTAAGACATCCGACAGCGACGCGCCCCGCTACCTGCTTCTTTTCGGCGACGGAGCGTTCGACAACCGCCTTCTCACCTCCGACTGGAAGAGCGTCACGACAGGAAACATGCTGCTGACATACCAGACGGAAGAGTCGCTCAATGAGGACAGCCGCGTCATCGACGACTATTTCGGCTTCCTCGACGACAGCAACAACGGCAAGTCGCTAAGCGCGATGAAGGTGGACATCGGCATAGGTCGTTTCCCCGTCCGCACACAGGCGGAAGCAGCGAAGATGGTCGACAAGGTGATAGGCTATATGAACAACACCGACCTCGGGGCGTGGAAGAACCGCGTATGCTTCATCGCCGACGACGGTAACAATGCCGACAGCTACACCACCGACCACGCAAGCCAGGCGGACCGCCTCGGCGAATACATCAACGAGAACCATCCCGAGTTCCTTGTCGACAAGATATACTTCGACGCATACAAGAAAGACCTCTCGGCAGGGCTGGCGACCTACCCCGACGTGAAGACGGAGATACAGAAACAGCTGCGCAGCGGACTTATGCTCATCAACTACACGGGTCACGGCAACACATCGTCGTGGAGCGACGAGAAGGTGTTGACCGAAAGCGATATCACACGGTCCACCTACACACACCTGCCAATATGGATCACGGCGACGTGCGACTTCTGCCGCTTCGACGCACCGACGACATCCGCCGGCGAGCAGGTCTTCCTCAACGCCACCGGCGGCGGCATCGCGCTGTTCACCACCACACGCGTGGCATATTCATCGCCGAACTTCACCATCAACCAATCGCTCATCCGCAACCTCTTCGAGAAAAGCGGCGCGAGGCGACTCACGCTGGGCGAGGTGATGAAGCAGATGAAGCGCAGCCTCGGCACGAACAGCTATAAGCTCGGCTTCACGCTCATCGGCGACCCTGCGCTGACGCCGGCATATCCGGAATACCGCATGCAGGTGACGGCAGTGAACGGCGAGGCGGCAACGGACGAGCCTGTCACCTTCAAGGCACTGCAGAAAGTGACCGTCGAGGGCGAGGTGACGGACGCGGACGGCAATGTTGCCACAGACTTCACCGGACTGCTTCAGCCGACCGTGATGGACAGCCGCACGGACTGCGAGACGCTCGACAACAACAAGACCGGCACGACATTCTCGTACACCGACTATACCAACACGCTCTTCACGGGCACCGACTCGGTGCGTGCCGGCAGGTTCAGCTTCACCTTCACCGTGCCGAAAGACATA
>CAVIFD010000135.1:0-5144 GCA_963641545.1 bacterium
TGATGGTCTTCACCTCCGACAGACTCGGGTTACCTATGATGCTGACCTTATAGCCTGTGCCGGTCTCGGAGTAGACGGTGTTGAACGTGATGCCCTTGTCTCCTTCGCGTTTCTTCTTGTTACGGCTCAGCTTGAGGTTGGTCAGCAGCTCGAGCGGGAAGTCGAGCATGTTCTCCGAGGGCCACACGTCCTCCTGAAGGTACTGCCCTCTGTTAGGCTGTGTGACGGTCTGCGGCACCTCATACTCGTAGTAGTTGTTCTTATAGTCCGACCCTAAGCGGATGAACACAGACAGGTCGCCGTCTGCCAGTGGTGTGTATTTGTCTGCGCTGTCGGGCAATGCCTCGGCGTGGGCAAACAGCTGCAGACGCTTGTACTGACGCAGGTCGTATGAGGTGGTCTTGTAGACGGCACGCGCATCCCTCGGTGCAAGGTCGCTTACCTTCAGGGAGAGAGACTGCTCGTTCTCTCTACGCAGCTGCGGCTGGCTCGGGTCTGTCTGACGCGTTACTCCCGGAGGTGTGGTGTAAGGGATAGGGGTGCGGCGGCTGTTCTCTTCGATGTTTACGGAAGACACCTCGAGCGTACCGTTGACTCTTGGCGGCACCTTCGGGTCTGACAGATCCTGCTCGTACGAACGCCACTCACCACGTACCAGCTCGAACGTGCCGAAACGCAAGACTGTAGGCTTGCTGAAGTTGGTCATATACATACGTATGAAACGTATGCTCTTGAAATCGCTTATGGCTCCGACGGCGCGGTCGTAGCTCTTCACCGGAATCTTGAACAGATACCAGGTGGCAGGGTCTCCCTTCTGTCCGCCGTCGTTGTTGCCGTTAGGTATCTTCGGATAGGTGATCTTCTTGTCAACGATGAAGTTCTTCCCCACTTCCATGTCTTCCGGACGGACAGACACCTTGTATTCGAAATACTTCTCGTTCTTGTTCATCGTGTTGTCCTGGTTCAGGTCTTCCACATCGGGGTTCTTCGATGCGGAGGTGTCGTAGCTCTCTCCCGAAGTCCCGCTCTCTGCCGAGTTGCCTTCCGTCCCGTTGTAATGCTTGTATCGCTCCAGTATGCTGACATTCTTGTCGTCCAGCTCGCTGCCGCGGAAGTAGCGATACTTGTCCGTGCCAGGGTTCATCAGTGCAGAGTAGGGGTCTTGCTCCATCTCGCTGATGGTCTCGGGCGACAGCTTGCCGCGCAGCTTATCGATAAACTCCTGATAGGTGGGATATGTCAGCTCCTCTTCTGCCGAGAGGCCGTTGAGCCCGACATCCTGACGGGCACGTGCTCCGGAGGTGTTGTCGAACGCATACACCGTGCTCTGCTGCTTGGGGACAAGTCCCCACACGGTGGAGTCTACGCGGCTGCGGTCTCCATCGATAGGCAGCCCGTTCTCGTAGAACTTCTTCCCGTCTTTCAGCACATCTTCCGACACTTCGCCAAGGTTGAAGTACAGGTCTCCTCCCTTTATCGTTTCACCTTCTCTCTCTTCATATATATACGGGTCGAGCATCCAGAACTCGATATACTCCACGTTGGCTGTCTCGAAATCACTTTGGTCTATCTTGCGCATGATGCCGCCCCAACGTTTCTCGGGGTTCTGCAACGTACCGTCGGAATTGACCATATCGGCATCCAGGTTATACGGTCCGCGCTCGTTGGGATAGTAAGCGAGGTTGAGAGCCTGTATCATGCTCGTCTCGTTGTAACCCTGATCCCTATCGGGGAACAGCTCGTCAATGTAGATGGCACGGACGTAATGGTTGGAGAGCTGCTCCTTGTCGTTGCGGATATGCTGCGGTGCCTGGCTTGAGTTCTTGCGTGTAAACAGTCCGTCGACGTAATACCACGCCAAGAGCGCGCGGTTCTTGCCATACGTGATGTCGTTGGTCAGTCCCGCTTCGGGGAAGAGGGCATCCGTGCTGTTGTCCCATGGCACGCTGGCGAGCTTCCACGGATACGGGTTCAAGAGGTCGAAGCCGCTCTGTGTAGACTCGAAGTCGTCGAGATAAGAATACCCTTGGGTGTATTTGTTCTCGTAATGCCCTGCTATCAGATGGGCAAACTCACCGGTGAAGGCAATTTGGCTCGGCTTGGTGAGGTTGAGCAGCGGCAGACGGTCGAAAGCGTTTGTCAGCCACTGGCTCTCGGTCTTGTAGGCTATGTTGAATCCCCACAAGGTGTTGTTGAGCGACTCGTCGCCAAACGTCGTCTTTGTGGTCAGCGGCATCTCGGACATGTGCATGATGGTGGCACCCAGCGAGAAGTCGGGGTTGAACTGATAGTTGAGATCCAC
The DNA here is from genome assembly GCA_963641545.1 of bacterium. Taxonomy (GTDB): domain Bacteria; phylum Bacteroidota; class Bacteroidia; order Bacteroidales; family Tannerellaceae; genus Parabacteroides. The sequence goes on from CAVIFD010000135.1 coordinate 2,303, forward strand.
CCCCATCATGGTCTTGCGCTGCATGTTGTATGTCGTCTGGTTCTCCAGCGAGACACTCACCGGTGTGCCGGCGGCAATGATACCCTCGTTCAGGATGGTGACCGTACCCGAAGTATAGTCGACGGTGTAATCCACATTCTCCGTCAGTGTTGTTCCCGCTGCCGTCACACGCACCGAGCCGCGTGCCACGTTGCTTGCTCCGAGCTGTATCTCGGAAGAGGATGAAGCCTTGTATTCGCCGCGCATGATGAACTTGTTTTTCTCCGCAATCTGGCGTGCAGCAGTCTGTGTGGTGTCATACAGCTCCTGAAACACGTATTTGTCTGCCACGGCAGGGCTGACATATTTCTCCAGTTTCTCTCTCAAGCTTGAGCCGAAAGGCTCGATGGTCGGGAAGATGACCCTTCCGGTTGCCGGCTGCACGGTGTATCCTTCCACAAAGTCGAAGTAGCCGTCGGGAAACTTCTCGTTCTGCTTGTTGAGCCTGTCAGCACCCATCAGGCGTATCCACACCTGCTTGCTGTCCGAGCTCTCCGGCAGGTAGTTGACGTAAGTACCCGTCGTGTCGCTCTGATAGAGCACATCGAGGCGGAACTTGTCTTTCTGCACGGAATAAGCTCCCAGCGAATAGATGTTCTTCATCATCAAGTCCCAGTATTTCATGGGCGGAGACATATTGACACCCTTCAGCAGCTTTACGTATAGGCAGTTGCTCGGGTTCGAGGGGTCGCTGTCGGAAAACTCGCCGACCCTGCCCGTGCGCTTGGTGCCTGTGTTGTCGGTGTATTCATATTCGTAGGCAACCGCCAGAACCTGGCTCTCTTGCAGGCTTATGTTCAGCGACAGATAGCCGAGCTGTTTGTCGTAGGTGTATTCCGAGCTTGCATCCAGCAGACGTGCGCTTTCCACCTCCTCGTATTCCGCCCCTCCCGTGAAGCCGCCGAGCACATTGTCCACCTGGCTGATCTGACGTGCGCCGACAAACTCCGTCGTCATGCGGCTGTATAGGGTGTTGGCACTGTTGGCAGGCAGCTCACCGGCGGGCACCGTCGCGGGAAACTCCGTGGGGTTGTAGATATAGTCCGTCTTGTTCTCGCCGATATCCGTGAAGGCAACGATGTTGCGTGCCTGGTCGTAGTTGCCTCGGTTGTTGGTGACCCACACTTCCAAACGGGTGATGTTTACCCTCGACGAGATCTGCGGCAGGTTGGCAACAGCGTCGTTGTAGCTGTCGCGGAAGTAATGAGCAAGGAAGAAGTGCCGGTTCTCGTCGTACTCGTCAATCTTCAGCTCGAAGTCTTTTGTCTGTGCGCCGCCCTTCGAGTTTACCGTCTTCGACTCGGAGTTCTGCTGTGCAAACAATGCGTTTACCCTCAGCTTGCCGAACTGGAGGTCTGCCTTCATGCCGAACAGTGCCGCCCCGCCGTTGATCAGCGAGTTGCTGGTCGTCATCGACACGTTACCTGCTTCCAACGACTTGATGATCTCGTCTTCTTCGCCCGTGTATGCCAGCTTCAGCTTCTTCGAGTCGAAGTCGAAGGATGTCTCCGTGTTGTAGTTCATGTCGAAGCTCACCTTCTGTCCGACGGAAGCCTGCACATTCAGCTGCACGTTCTCGTCGAAGTTGAATATCGTATTGCTCCGTGCTCGTGCAGGCAGCGAAGGGTCTTTGGTGCTGTTGCGTTTCAGTCCCATCGTCACCTCTGCCGACCCTTGTGTCCGTATGCGCACACCTCCCGGACCGAATATCCTCTCTGCCGCACCTATGCCGAACTGTATGTCCGTCAGGTTGAACGTCTTGTTTGCCTCTTTCTGAAACTCCTCCTCGTTCTTCTGCCTGTAGTACGAGCGTATGGACTGCTGCATGCTGTAGTCCTGATACTCTTCCGCGCTCAGGTTGATGGGTGTCGTGAGGTCTTTATCTCCCAAACGGGTGCGGACGACATACCTGCCGGTGCGCACATCATACTCAACGGTGGTCTTCACGTTCTCCGGACTGCGCAGGTCCATCGGCAGCTGTCTTGTCAGGTCTTCATAGTTCTCCGGGGCGGTTTTCGACACGGGGTAGCGCGTCGCAGGGACGGTGTCGTTGTCATCGGGCATATCCTGCCCTTCGAGCAGCTGAACATCAGGCAGCTCTGCCGTGTATGTCAGATAGTCGGCATTAAGCGAGATCATACTTGCCCCAAGCAGCAGTATGACGCATCCGATGATATATGTATACCTACCTTTTCTCTTCATCCCTAATGATCGCAAACCGTCGGCAGACAGTTAAAGCATCCTGAGCGCACTCTTTATCACCTGCTCCACAGCCGACGCAGGCGAGCTTTTCAGTATTGCGTCGACAGCCTTCTGCGACGCAGCCTTTTGGAAACCGAGCATCACAAGTGCGGCAACAGCCTCGTCGCGTGTTGCGTCGCTGCCCATGGCTTTTGCTCCGTCTGCTTTTGTGAGGATGTCGTCCGTCTTCACGCGGCTTTTCAGGTCGACAAGGATACGCTGTGCCGTTTTCTGCCCTATGCCCTTCACCGATGTCAGTGCCGCCTCGTTGCCCGAGGCAATAACCCGGATAAGCTCCGATGGAGGGAGCGACGACAAGATCATACGTGCCGTGTTCGGACCAACCCCCGACACCGACGTGAGCAGCAGAAAAAGCTCCCTCTCATCCCTTCCGGCAAAGCCGAACAGGAGATGCGCATCTTCGCGTATCACCTCATACACGTATATCTTCCCCGTCTGTTTTCCGCCAAAAGCACTGTATGTCGTCAGAGATATGTTAAGCTCGTAGCCTATCCCGCCACATTCAACAATCATCCGGGCAGGGGTCAGCTCCGTTATATCC
>CAVIFD010000136.1:0-1003 GCA_963641545.1 bacterium
ATATTAGATATTGTCCTTTCGTAAAGTCGGCGCAAAAGTAGAAATAAATGATAGAAAGTCCGCTTTCTTCCGTTTCTACGAGCAGGGGAATGCCGGAAAGTCCGCTTTCTTCCAAATGTATTCCTTCCGGCACACTGAATATTCTCTTTGCGTTTTGTTGTGTATTGAAGAAAACTTTTGTTCCTTTGCGCCCGCTTTACGTAATCTCTGACGGGAGGAATGTTACCCGTTATATTGCGTTTCACTTCAAGTAAAAACAAACAAAAAAGCTAAAGACAATGGATTTGATTAAGATTGCAGAAGAGGCGTTTGCCACGAAGAAGGAGTTTCCTTCGTTCAAGAGTGGTGACACTGTTACCGTGGCTTACCGTATTAAAGAGGGTAACAAGGAACGTATCCAGCAGTACAGAGGCGTTGTGATCCGTATTTCCGGACATGGCGACAAGAAGCGGTTTACTGTACGTAAGATGTCGGAAAACATCGGTGTGGAAAGAATTTTCCCGATCGAGTCGCCGTTCATCGAGAGCATCGTTGTAAACAAATTGGGTAAGGTTCGCCGCGCCAAGTTGTATTACCTGCGTGCACTCACCGGAAAGAAAGCAAGAATCAAAGAGAAGAGATTCTGATTCTGTTACAAGATTTCGATTGAATGAAAAACGGGGAGCCGTCCGACATGTTTCGGGCGGCTCTTTTGTGTTATTAGGCGGCTGTAACGTTTACTATTTTTAAAAACGCGGAGAAATACGAGGGTTCATATTTTGTTACTTTTGCGCGGCGAAAAGATGAAAGCTACGACTTTCGGCACGCGTAAAAACACAGTTTGTAATTTATGGAAAACATAGGTATTGGTCTTCTGTTGATGGTGGTCGGCATGACCACGGTATTTGCCATTCTTCTTATTGTTATCAACCTCGGAAAAGGACTGATTGTCCTGGTGAACAAATATGCGCCCGAAGAGGTCGAGGCGAAGAAGCCCGTGCGAGCTGCGGCAGCCGCCCCGTCG
>CAVIFD010000136.1:1013-5090 GCA_963641545.1 bacterium
ACATAGAATCATGAAAAGAGAAATAAAATTCAGTTTGGTCTTCCGCGACATGTGGCAGTCGGCAGGAAAATATGTGCCGCGCGTAGACCAGCTCACACGTGTTGCACCTGCCATCATTGAAATGGGTTGTTTTGCCCGCGTCGAGACCAACGGAGGAGGATTCGAGCAAGTCAACCTTCTCTTCGGAGAGAATCCCAACAGAGCCGTGCGCGAATGGACGAAGCCTTTCCACGAAGCAGGCATCCAGACCCACATGCTCGACCGTGCTCTCAACGGACTTCGCATGAGTCCGGTTCCTGCCGATGTGCGCCGGCTGTTTTATCAGGTGAAGAAGGCTCAGGGGACGGACATTGCCCGTACGTTTTGCGGACTTAACGATGTGCGCAACATCGCACCGAGTATCCGTTACGCCAAGGAAGCAGGAATGATTTCGCAGTGCTCGCTCTGTATCACCCACTCCCCTGTTCATACCGTTGAATACTACACGAAGATGGCTCTCGAGCTTATCAGCTTAGGTGCAGACGAGATATGTATAAAGGATATGGCGGGAATCGGTCGTCCGCACTCGCTCGGGCAGATCGTCGCAGGCATCAAAGCCGCACACCCCGAGATACCCATACAATATCACAGTCATGCCGGTCCGGGCTTCAATGTGGCATCCATCCTCGAAGTGTGTGCCGCAGGATGCGACTATATCGACGTGGGTATGGAGCCGCTATCGTGGGGAACGGGGCATGCCGACCTCCTGACGGTACAGGCAATGCTGAAAGATGCCGGTTACAGCGTGCCGGAAATAAACATGGAAGCCTACATGAAGGTGCGCAGCATGATTCAAGAGTTTATGGACGACTTCCTGGGTCTGTATATCAGTCCGAGAAACCGACTGATGAACTCACTCTTGATAGGTCCGGGACTTCCGGGCGGTATGATGGGCAGCCTTATGGCAGACCTCGACAAGAACCTCGAGACAATCAACAAGAGCAACATAAAGAACAACAAGCCGCTGATGTCGCAAGACCAGCTGCTGATAAAGCTGTTCGACGAGGTGGCATATGTATGGCCTCGCGTCGGTTATCCTCCACTCGTAACACCTTTCAGCCAATACGTGAAGAACCTGGCGCTGATGAACGTGATGCAGATGGAGAAAGGCAAGGAGCGTTGGAGCATGATTGCCGACGACATTTGGGACATGATCCTCGGAAAGGCAGGCAGACTGCCCGGAGAGCTTGCTCCCGAGATTGTCGAGAAAGCGAAAGCCGAAGGACGTAAGTTCTTCACCGGCGACCCGCAGGACAACTATCCCGATGCACTCGACAAATACCGCAAGATGATGAACGAAAAGCATTGGGAGGTGGGAGAAGACGACGAGGAGTTGTTTGAATACGCCATGCATCCTGCACAGTATGAGGCATACCGTTCGGGAAAGGCTAAGGTCGAGTTCCTTGCAGACGTTGCCCGCAAGAAAAAGGCAGCCGAGGAAAGCAGTCGCCCTGCAGCCGCTGCACTACCTGCAACGCCACAGGAGATGACCGTCAATGTCGACGGACAGGCATATCGCGTGACAGTGGCTTTCGGCGACACAAAACCTGTAGCAACAGCAACACCGACAGCCGCAGCTCCGGCATCTGCCCCGTCAGCTACGCCGGCAGCCGGAGGCAACGAGGTGCTCTCCCCGCTTGAAGGTAAGTTCTTCCTCGTGAAAGACACCGCAGAGACACCGCTCAAGGTGGGCGACACGGTGAAGAAAGGGGATGTGCTTTGCTACGTGGAAGCTATGAAGACATATAATGCCGTGCGTTCCGACTACGACGGGACAATCACTGCCATCTGCTTTGCCGGTGGCGATGCGGTTTCGGAAGACGACGTGTTAATGACGATTGGGTGATGAAAGAGATATTCCACAATCTGTATGAGATGACGGCGTTCAGCAATATCATTGCCGAGCCGCAGTTTCTTATCATGTATGCCATCGCCTTTACGTTGCTTTACTTAGGCATCAAAAAGCAATACGAACCGTTGCTGCTCGTCCCAATCGCGTTCGGGGTATTGCTTGCCAACTTCCCCGGTGGTGAGATGGGCGTGATACAGGCAGACGAGAACGGGATGGTCAGTGTTGGTGGCGTGATGAAAAACATTTGGGAGATGCCCCTACACGACATTGCGCACGAGCTGGGGATCATGAACTTCATCTATTACATGCTTATCAAGACCGGCTTCCTTCCGCCCGTCATCTTTATGGGCGTGGGGGCACTGACAGACTTCGGTCCGATGCTCCGTAACCTGCGGCTGTCGATCTTCGGCGCGGCGGCACAGCTGGGTATCTTCGTTGTCCTGTTGGTATCTATCTTGATGGGGTTCACTCCGAAAGAGGCAGCGTCGCTTGGTATTATCGGCGGGGCAGACGGCCCCACGGCAATCTTTACGACCATCAAGCTGGCTCCGCACCTGCTCGGTCCGATTGCCATCGCAGCTTATTCGTATATGGCACTCGTGCCGGTCATCATTCCCCTGGTCGTAAACCTTCTTTGCTCGAAGAAAGAGCTTAGCATAAACATGAAGGAGCAGGAAAAGAAATATCCGTCGACACTGGAGATAAAGAACCTGCGTGTGCTGAAGATTATTTTCCCGATTGTGGTGACAACAGTCGTGGCTCTGTTCGTGCCGAGCGCAGTGCCTCTGATTGGTATGCTTATGTTCGGTAACCTCGTGAAGGAGATCGGGACGAACACCTCCCGCCTGTTCGACGCAGCGTCGAACAGTATCATGAACGCGGCAACAATTTTCCTCGGACTGTCGGTGGGCGCGACCATGACATCGGAAGCCTTTCTGAACATGACGACAATAGGTATCGTGATTGGCGGCTTCCTGGCATTTGCGCTGTCCATTGCCGGCGGTATTCTCTTTGTGAAAGTGGTCAATCTGTTTACGAAGAAAAAGATCAATCCGCTTATCGGGGCAACCGGACTGAGTGCCGTCCCCATGGCTTCACGCGTGGCAAACGAGATTGCACTGAAGTATGACCAGAAGAATCATGTGCTGCAATACTGCATGGCAAGCAATATATCCGGTGTAATCGGGTCGGCTGTTGCAGCCGGTGTGCTTATATCGTTCTTGGGATAAAACGAGTGAGGAAGGAAGGCTTTTGGGGGCATTTATCAACGTTTCCGACAAATAAATTTGAAGCGTGTGCTAAAGTCCGAAAATAAACACTTTAATTTGTGACTTGTTACAGAAAAGTTTCACCCTCTTCTTAAATGCATTGAATATGAAGGATACTCATGAGACCAGTCTGCCGACCGAAGAAAACGGCATGTTGGAAGAAACGAAAGCTCCGGAAGTAGCTCCGGAAAACGCCATTGGCGAAGTGGAAACAGCGAAAACCTCGGAACAGGCGAGCGAAAAGGTTGTCGACAAGTTGACAAAGAACGACGTTCTTGAGAAACTGGCGATAGCGGTTGGCGAAGCTGCCGAGACGACACGCGGCGAAGTGGAATTGTTGAAGAAAGAATTCTACAAACTCCAAAGAGCCGAAATTGAAAACCTGAAAAAAGCGTTCGTGGAAGGCGGAGGAAATGAAAAAGACTTCGTTGCGCCCGAAGATGCCTCGGAAGACAGGTTGAAAGACTTGTTGGCTGTCTACAAAGAAAAGAAAGCTGCCGCCATTGCCGAGGAAGAAAAAGTGAAGGCTGAGAACTATGAGATAAAGCTCCGGCTTATCGACGAGTTGAAGGCACTTACGGAAAGCCAAGGCGATTTCGGCAAGCTGTATAACGACTTCAAGGATATCCAAGCAAAATGGAAAGAGATAAAGCTCGTGCCACAGGAGCATGCGAATGAGCTTTGGAAGAACTATCAGACATATAGCGAGAAGTTCTACGATATTATAAAAATCAACAACCAGTTCCGTGATTACGATTTCAAGAAGAACCTTGAGATGAAGACCGCCCTTTGCGAGACGGTCGAGAAGTTGGCGGAGGAGTCGGATGTTATTTCCGCGTTCCATCAGCTTCAGAAGCTGCACCAGCAATGGAGGGAGATCGGCCCGGTTGCGAGAGAGCTCCGCGAATCGCTGTGGGC
>CAVIFD010000137.1:0-602 GCA_963641545.1 bacterium
CAAAAATACCATCCCGAGAGAGGCGGATGACATCTCCTTCCTTCACAAGCAGTCCGCGGTGGAGGTATCCCTCTGCCTGCTTGTGGAGATAATATAGAAAATCGTCTCCAAACATCGTTTGAACGTCGGTTAAACGTATGCCCCACATCGTTCGGAGTCGTGTAATTATGAAATCGTTGTATCGGGTATTTGTACTCAATGCTTCCACTTCCTTCTCCACCTTTCCGCTCTCGATGCTTTGGATATAGACGGGGAGTGAGGAGATGTTCCACTCACGGCTTTCGCCGTTGTAGGAATGGGCAGAAGGCCCCAATCCGAGATATTTCTTGCCCGTCCAGTAGGCACTGTTGTGGCGCGATATCATTCCGGGTTTCGCAAAGTTGGATATTTCGTAGTGAAGGTAACCGGCAGCTCTCAGGCACTCAATCAATGTGGTGAAAAGAGTGAGGCTGACTTCTTCGTCAACGGGGGTGATGCGCCCGGCTTCTTTCAACTTGTAGAGTGCCGTCCCTTCTTCATATATTAAATGGTAGGCGGAGATATGCGGAATGTCCAAAGAGATTGCCTGGTCAAGATTAGTCGCCCATTCCTTTGGCGTCTGT
>CAVIFD010000137.1:612-5089 GCA_963641545.1 bacterium
TGTCCGGGCAGGCCATAGATAAGGTCGATGCTGATGTTTGAAAAACCATTTTCCTTGCATAGCTCAACGGCACGTACTGCCTGACGGCTGTCGTGGCGACGGTTGAGAAACCTCAGGTCCTCCTCCTTAAAACTCTGCACCCCCATACTAATACGGTTGAACGGAAATGTGCGGAGAGATGCAACATACTCCGGCGTCATGTCATCGGGGTTGGCTTCAAGCGTGATTTCCGGGCTGTCGGATACGTTACACCATCGATAGATGGCCTCGAATATGCGCTCGAAGTCGTCGGCTTGTAGCCGGGAAGGTGTGCCTCCCCCGAAATAGATTGTACCGAGCGGTTCGCCGCCCAGATAATCTTTTCTTAGCTCCAACTCATGGACCAAAGCATCGATATACCGGCTTTTATATCCCATATCCGTGTTGGAGTAGAAATCGCAGTAGAGACAACGTTTCACACAAAAGGGTACATGAATATAAAGGCCTGCCATTATCCCGAGGTGTTTTTTTGCACGTCAAAAGTAGTGATTATGTTGCTTTAACATCGTGTTGCTATACAACATAATTTTCAAACACGGCGGCTGTGATTGCTTATTTCTCCTACAATCTCTAATTTGCGGCCGTGTGAGGGAAACACATAGTCGATTTTATTAAACACAATTAATACCTGATATCATGAAAGTATACCAAACAAATGAAATCAAGAACATCTCTATCTTGGGAAGTTCTGGCTCGGGAAAAACCACTCTCGCTGAAGCAATGCTTTACGAGGGTGGAGTTATAAAACGTCGCGGCTCTGTTGAGGCAGGGAATACGGTGTGCGACTATTTTCCGGTTGAGAAGGAGTATGGCTACTCGGTGTTCTCGACCGTTTTCAGTGTTGAATGGCAGGACAGGAAGCTGAACTTCATCGACTGTCCGGGTTCCGACGACTTTATCGGTGGGGCAGTTTCGGCTTTGAACATGACCGACACTGCACTGATGGTGTTGAACGCTCAGTATGGTGTGGAAGTGGGAACGTTGAACCAGTTCCGCTACACGGAGCAGTTTCATAAACCTGTGATTTTTGTTGTCAACCAGTTGGACAATGACAAGGCTGACTACGACGGGACGATTGCCCAACTGAAAGATCAGTTCGGTAATAAGATCGTTCAGATCCAGTATCCGGTCAGTACGGGTGCTTCTTTCAATGCCGTTGTCGACGTGCTGAAGATGAAGATGTATCGTTGGAAGCCCGAAGGCGGTGTGCCTGAAGTATTGGAGATTCCGGCAGAAGAGGCAGACAAGGCAATGGAACTCCATAGGGCACTTGTCGAGGCTGCTGCGGAGAACGACGATGTACTGATGGAGAAATTTTTCGAAGAGGGAACGCTGAGTGAAGACGATATGCGTGCAGGTATCCGTGCCGGTCTTGTAACCCGTGGTATGTTCCCTGTGTTCTGTGTTTGTGCAGGACGCGATATGTGTGTGCGCCGTACGTTGGAGTTCCTGGGTAATGTGGTGCCTTGCACCGATAAGATGCCTCGTCCGGTGACCACCGAAGGCGTTGAGGTAACTCCTGTTGCCGACGGTCCGACAAGTCTGTTCTTCTTCAAGACTACGATAGAACCGCATATAGGTCAGGTTTCCTATTTCAAGGTAATATCGGGAAGAGTGAAGGAAGGCGACGATCTGCTGAATGCCGACCGTGGTTCGAAGGAACGTATCGCACAGCTGTTCTCCGTGGCAGGGCAGACACGTAATGCCGTGACTGAAATGGTTGCCGGTGATATCGGTGCAACCGTCAAGCTGAAAGATGTACGCCGCGGTAACACGCTGAACGGTAAAGGATGCGATTATAAGTTCGACTTCATCAAGTATCCTGACCCGAAGTATCGCCGTGCCATCAAGCCTGTCAACGAGGCTGATGCGGAGAAGATGATGGAGATACTTAACCGTATGCGAGAGGAAGACCCGACGTGGGTGATCGAGCAGTCGAAGGAATTGAAGCAGACGATAGTTTCCGGTCAGGGTGAGTTCCATCTGCGTACGTTGAAATGGAGGATAGAAAACAACGATAAGTTGCCAATCGAATATCTCGAGCCTAAGATTCCTTATCGTGAGACCATCACGAAGGCTGCCCGTGCAGACTATCGTCATAAGAAACAGTCCGGTGGCGCAGGGCAGTTTGGTGAGGTACACTTGATCGTAGAGCCTTACTACGAAGGTATGCCGGCTCCGGATACATACCGTTTCGGCGGACAGGAATACAAAATCAGCGTACGCGATACGCAGACCATCGACCTCGACTGGGGCGGCAAACTGGTGTTTGTCAACAGTATCGTTGGTGGTGCCATTGATGCCCGTTTCTTGCCGGCTATCCTGAAAGGTATCATGGGACGTATGGAGCAGGGGCCGTTGACCGGTTCGTATGCCCGCGACGTACGTATCATTGTCTACGACGGAAAGATGCACCCGGTAGACAGTAATGAAATATCCTTCATGCTTGCCGGTCGTAATGCCTTCAGCGCAGCCTTCAAAGAGGCAGGTCCGAAGATCCTCGAGCCTGTTTACGATGTGGAAGTGTCTGTCCCTGCCGATTATCTGGGTGATGTGATGAGCGACTTGCAGGGTCGGCGTGCCATCATCATGGGTATGAACAGTGAGAAGGGCTTTGAAAAGCTGTCGGCAAAAGTGCCTTTGAAAGAGATGTCGAACTACTCCACTTCTCTCAGCTCCATCACCGGTGGTCGTGCTTCGTTTACGATGAAGTTTGCTTCCTACGAGCTCGTTCCGTCGGATGTACAGGAGAAGCTGCTTAAAGCATACGAGGAGACTCAGACAGAAGAGTGATAGTAAAACAGCATTAATAGGAAAGGCAGCCACCAGAAACGGGGGGCTGCCTTTTCATCACCAATAGTCATAAACATTAATTCCAGCCGTATGAAACATTATCTGCTACTCGTAGCCTCCGCTCTGTTCTTTGTGGGTTGCCAAACCGTGAAAGAAGATGGGCTGTCTACGAAAACAATCGATCGCGTTGACTTCTCGCACGTGAAGATCAACGACGGTTTTTGGTCGCCAAGGCTCAGCAAGTACGTATCCACTACGCTGCCTGTATGCATGGATCAGATAGAAAACAAAACACCGCGTATCCGCAATTTCGAGAATGTCATCAAGGGAGAAGGGAAACATTCCGGCATCTATTTCGACGACTCCGACGTGTATAAAGCTCTCGAGGGCATTGGCTACAGCCTTATCAACAATCCCGACCCCGAACTGGAGAAGAAGGCGGACGAATGGATCGATAAGATCGAAGGCGCACAACAGCCCGACGGATATATCAACACGTATTACACTCTCAACTTCCCCGATAAACGGTGGACGAACATGGAAAGACACGAGATGTATTGCGCCGGACACATGATTGAAGCCGGCGTTGCCTATTATCAGGCAACCGGCAAGCGTAAGTTGCTCGATGTGTGTATACGGATGGCAGACCACATGATAGACCGTTTCGGACCCGGGAAAGCGCATTGGGTGCCGGGGCATGAGGAAATCGAGTTGGCTTTGGTAAAGCTCTATCAGGTCACTTCGGAAAAGAAATACCTCGACTTTGCTTATTGGCTGCTGGAGGAGCGCGGACACGGATATGGCAGTATGGGCGACGAGGGAACATGGAACCCCGTTTATTTTCAGGATGTCAAGCCCGTTAGGGAGCAGACAAAGATCTCGGGGCATGCCGTTCGAAGCATGTATCTCTACTGCGGCATGACCGACGTGGCTGTCTTGAAAAACGACACCGGTTATATCCATGCGCTTAACTGTCTGTGGAACGATATCGTGTTGCGCAATATGTATATCACCGGAGGTATAGGCTCGTCGAGACACAACGAAGGATTCACGAAGGACTACGACCTGCCGAACCTCGAGGCTTATTGCGAGACTTGTGCATCCATCGGTATGGTGCTGTGGAACCACCGCATGAACCTCATCACGGGTGACTCAAAGTATGTAGACGTACTTGAGCGTTCGCTCTACAACGGCGTCCTTGCAGGTATCTCTCTTACCGGCGACAGGTTCTTCTATGTCAACCCGCTTGAGTCGAAGGGTACGCACCATAGGCAGGAATGGTATGGTTGCGCATGCTGCCCCAGCAATGTTACGCGCTTCATTCCTTCCATCGGCAACTATATATATGCCACCTCCAAGAACTCCATATGGGTGAACCTCTTCATCGGCAGCACGGCAGACGTGACCATCGATGGCAAGAAGGTGACCTTGAAGCAGGAGACAGGCTACCCGTGGAACGGCTCAGTGGTATTCACCGTCACCGGCGACAAGAAACAGAAGCAAGACATCCGCATGAGAATACCGGGATGGTGTAAGGCATACACCATGAAGATCAACGGCACGGAGGTGAAGCCCACGGTGGAGAACGGCTACGCTGTTATCTCTGAATGGAAGTCGGGCGACAAGATTTCCCTCGATATGGATA
>CAVIFD010000138.1:0-5037 GCA_963641545.1 bacterium
CGACGACTTCGACCGCGACCTGTTTGAGAGAAGAGTGACTGCGAAAAGACTTTTCCGCGAGTACAACAAGACAGACGACGACGAAGTGGAGCGGCGCGAGGATATCATGCGCCGTCTGTTCCGCTCCGTGGGCAGGAATGTGTGGATAGAGCCGGACTTCCGCTGCGAGTTCGGCAAAAACATCACCATCGGAGACGATGTGTACATCAACTTCGGCTGCGTCATCCTCGACTGCGGGCAGGTGTGCATAGGTGACGGCACATTGATAGGTCCGAACGTGGGATTGTTTTCCGGCAATCACGCGACGGATGCCGAGGAGCGCGCCGCGGGAGGTCTCATCCCGAAGCCCATCACCGTGGGAAGCCGTGTGTGGCTTTGCGGAGGCGTTACGGTGGTGCCCGGGGTGACAATCGGCGACGACACAATCATCGGCGCGGGCAGCGTCGTCACGCGCGACATCCCTTCGGGGGTCATTGCCGCCGGAAACCCCTGCCGCGTGATCAGGGAGATCACACCGGAAGACAAGATAGGATATATAAAAAGGTAGGGGCGGAAATGAAAGAGCTCGTGCCCAATGGCGGCATACCGCGAAGCATTCTTTTCGCAATGGCAATCATCGGCGGACTGACGGTTGCCAACCTCTACTACAACCAACCACTGCTCGAAGCCATGCGGCAGGCATTGGACTGCACGGAACTGCAGGCAAACCTCATCACGTTCATCACCCAACTTGGTTATGCCTCGGGGCTGATACTCGTCGTGCCTTTGGCAGACAAAGTGTCGCGCAGGAAAATCATCGCAGTCAATATCAGCGTAGCAGTAGTGTGTTGCATAGCCATCGCACTGAGCCGGAGTCTGTGTCTTGTCTGGGCGGCATCACTCGTGCTGGGATGCAACAGTGTGGTGCCGCAGATGTTTATCCCCGTAGCAAGCAAGTTCTCCAAGCCGGAGAACAAGTCGCGCAACATGGGCATCGTGCTGACGGGACTATTGAGCGGCGTGCTCGGGGCAAGGGTTTTGAGCGGCTATGTTGGTGAATGGCTTGGGTGGAGAGCCATGTTCGGTATCGCTGCCGGCATCATGGCGGTGAGCCTTGTCGTAATGCTGCGCACACTTCCCTCCATGCCGTCGGGTTTTGAGGGTTCATACGGCAAACTGATGAGATCCATCGTGCGCATCTACCGCAACATTCCCGCCATACGTGTCTATGCACTCCGTGGAGGGCTGAGCTTCGGAAGTATGATGGCGATATGGTCGTGCATGGCGTTTCATCTCACGGGCGAGCCCTTTCATGCAGGGAGTGATGCCGTCGGGTTGCTCGGGCTGTGCGGATTGGCAGGTGCTGCGGCAGCAAGCGGCATAGGCAAGTACATACCGCGGTTTGGAATAGAGAGGTTTTGCCTTGTTGGAAACATCCTGCAATTTGCGGCGTGGATCATAGCTTATCTCTTCTCCTACAGTTACGCAGGGCTTATCGTTGCCATCATCCTCGTGGATGTCGGGGCACAGTGCTATCAACTGAGCAACCAGAGCGGCTGCCTCTCACTCGTTCCCGAAGCCACGAACCGCGCTAACACAATCTTCATGAGTCATCTCTTCGCCGGCGGCAGCCTCGGCACGCTGTGTGCCGGAGTTGCATGGAACTGTGGAGGATGGAGCGCAGTGTGTTTCGTGGGCTTCTGCTTCGCTCTTGCCGTGGCAGCGGTGAATATGCTTTTCCACAGAAGTGCGTAACGGTTGTCTATTTCTCTGCCCGGCTGCTGTAGATGCGAGCCATAAGTGCACCGCTGATATTGTGCCAAACGCTGAAGACAGCCCCCGGGATGGTTGCCATGGGGTATGCGGCAAAGTGGGTTGCTGCCAACGAACTGGCAAGTCCGGAGTTTTGCATGCCCACCTCAATACTGATCGCAACACATTTCTTGTACTCCAGCTTCATGAGCTTGCCGATGACAAAACCAAGCAGCAGACCGCAGATGTTATGAAGCATCACCACCACGATGATGAGCAGACCGCTTGTCAGCAGCTTTTCAGCATTGTGCGACACGACAATGCCGACGATGAGGGTTATTGCCACAGTTGAGAAGGCAGGCAGATACCCCACCGCACGGCTCGTAAACCGCGGGCAATACCTCTGTATGACGAAACCTATCGCTATCGGGAGTATCACGACCTGTATGATCGAGAAAAACATACTCAAGGCATCCACATGAACCAACGTCCCTGCCATCATCCACGTGAGAAGCGGCGTGAGGATGGGAGCCAGCAAGGTGGACGTCATCGTCATTCCGACAGACAAAGCCAAGTCGCCTTTCGCCAAATACGTGATGACATTCGAAGCCGTTCCGCCCGGACTGCATCCCACAAGTATGACACCCAAAGCCGACTCCGGCGAGAGATGGGAAACCTTCACCAGTGCCCATGCCGTCGTCGGCATGATGATAAACTGCGCCAGGAATCCGATGATGACATCCTTCGGTCGGCTGAACACCACCTTGAAGTCGCCCGGGTTAAGCGTCAGCCCCATGCCAAACATCACCAATCCCAGCAGCGGATTGATGCAAACCGTATCCAACCACACAAAACTTGCCGGCAACAGCAGCGAGACTGCGGCTGTCAGCAAAACAATCACTCCCATGTATCGGGAAATAAAGTCGCATATCTTTTTCATGGCGGCAAAAGTACACAAGAATACCCACCGCACATTCTGCAAAAAATTTATTCAATACCTTTGCCCCGCAAACCGTTAAAAAGAAGAGATTATGGACTATTACGAACTGACGTTTACATACGATTCGCCTCTCGACAAGGAGATGCTCAGCGATGTGCTGGCAAACAGGCTTGGAAGCATAGGCTTCGACAGCTTCGTCAAGAATGAAGAAGGTCTGCAGGCTTACATCCCCGAACAGATGTTCAGCGAAAACAAATTGGCAGGCAAGATAAGGCGATTCCCGATCAAGGGCGCGAAAATCCGCTACACCAAACAGATCATCGCAGACAAGGACTGGAACGAAGAATGGGAGAAAAACTATTTCGAGCCGGTAAATATCGAGGGCGAATGTCTCATCCGTGCTTCTTTCCACAAGTCGAAGCCCGGCTTCAGATACAATATCGTGATCAACCCCAAGATGGCTTTCGGGACAGGCAACCACGAGACAACGTTTCTTATGATAAGGGAATTGCTGAGGTTGAATGTCGAGGGCAAGGCTGTTCTCGACATGGGCTGCGGCACCGCAGTGCTTGCCATCCTTGCAAAAATGAAGAAAGCGAGCAAGGTGGTCGGCATCGACATTGACGAATGGGCATACAACAATGCGCTGGAGAATATCCGCTTGAACCGCGTGAAAAGCATAAAGATACTGTTGGGTGATGCCGAACGGATACGGCCCTACAAGCCGTTCGATGTCGTTTTTGCCAACATAAACCGCAACATCCTCTTGAGCGATATCGCCACCTACGCCGCCAACATGAAGCCCGGAGCCGACCTTTTCCTTAGCGGGTTCTACACACAGGATGTACCTGCCATCGAAGCCGAATGCAAGCGAAACGGATTCAATATCCTGTATTATACCGAGAAAAACAGCTGGGCGGCAATGCGGGCGCAGAAAAGAATGCCCATTGAAGGCAAACAGACGACAAAAGAGACACAGACAAATACAGATACTTCAAAAACAGAGTAAGCAATGAAGAGTGTAGATTCTAAATTATTGTTGGGTCTGGTAGTTGGAGCTGCGATAGGTGCAGCCGTAGGTTATTTAGCCGCTACCGACAAGAGAGAACAGTTGCTCGACGAGCTGAACAGTGTTGTCGGGAAAGTGAAAGAAGGCTTCAATTCCGCTGTTGCCAAGTACAAGGAAAGCCATGCGGAAACGGCAGATGCGGCAGGGGAATCGGTAGCCGAGTAAGCGTCTATGGCACGAGACTCAAGGGAAATCTTCCGTGAGCTGAAAGAAGACGTTTCAACTTACGTAGAGCTGAAGCTTGAACTTCTGAAGTTGAGCACATACGAAAGGAGCGGACATCTGATTGCGGTCCTTTCGTATGGCTTGATTTTGTTGTTTCTGGCGTTCTTTGCCATCCTGTTTGTCTTCCTTGCCTTGGGCTTCTTCATGGGAGACGTTTTCGGCTCGGTTGGAGCAGGGTTTGCATTCGTGGCAGTGCAGTATCTCCTCTTGATCGGGCTTATTGCGATGAACAAACGAAAGATCTGCAACACCGTGCTCAACATCGTGATTGCAGCACTAAACGGTAACGACGAAAATGACGATGCGACAACAGACACCGACCAAACCGCAGACGCCGATAGAGAAACTGCTCTCTGAAAAGGAAGAGCTCCGCAAGCGTTGCGCCCTGCAGCAGAAGAAGCTGAACGACGACTTTCTGTATGTCCGGGAAAACGCCCCTCGACTGTTTCTTTCCGGCTTCACAACCCTCCTTTTCCCCGACACCGACCGAAAGAAAGCATCACAATCCACCCCCGCCACCAAGACAAACAACTCTTCATCTGCCGCAATCGATTATCCGGGTATCGCAAAAGAGCTGCTCCCCGTGGCGTGGAGCGTTGCAAAGCCTGTTTTATTGTCGTGGGGAATACGTAAGATCCAAGGCTGGTTCGTTGGTTTTCTGTGCGGAAAGAAGAGCCGTACTTGAAGTTTAATTTATGTTATATAGCATGCTTTCCCCTTAGAGGCAAAGAACGGATTAAAAAAATAGGACTACTTTTGCGCCCGTTAAAAACGAGGAGAAAGATGAAACGCGGTTTGATTTCCTTTATGACGTTCTTTGTGATGATGATTTTGACTTCATGCGCAACTCCTTGTGGCTGTTAGGTGGATATTATATAATAGTTTAATAACAAACCCATAAAAGTTTTATTACAATGATTAAAGTAGGTATTAACGGTTTCGGCCGTATCGGACGTTTTGTTTTCCGCGCAGCTCAGAAGAGAAGCGATATTCAAATCGTGGGTATCAATGACCTTTGCCCGGTTGATTACTTGGCATACATGCTGAAGTACGACACGATGCACGGTCAGTT
>CAVIFD010000139.1:0-5017 GCA_963641545.1 bacterium
GATTAAAAATATCGCGACTTACCTTCTCAACCAAGCGGATACCTCGCGAACCTTATGTTCGAGGATGTGCTGAATATGTCCGGGTCACCTGCCGGGGAAAAGAGTAGGAGGTAAGCCCATTGAAAGGTTTACCTCCTACTCTCTTTTATTTTATGTGTTGCTATTACTCCACCGAGAACTTATACATACACTCGCTGATGTATTTCTCCCCCGGGTTCAAGACGACGCTCGGGAAGTCCGGATGGTTCGGGCTGTCGGGGAAATGCTGCGTCTCGAGGCAGAGCGCGCCGCGATGCGGATACGTCACGCCATGCTTGCCGGTGTCTTTCCCGTCCATGAAGTTGCCGGTGTAGAACTGGATGCCCGGCTCGTTGGTATATACCTCAAGCGCAATGCCGCTCGTCGGCGAGTATGCCTTGGCTGCAAGAATGTTCTTGTTGCCGCCGGCGTTCAACACCCAGTTCAGGTCGTAGCCATGACCGAACTGCAGCTGCTCGAACGGATCGTCGATATGCTGTCCGATGGCTACCGGAGTGCGCAGGTCGAGCGGAGTGCCTTCAACAGGGCTGACACCTGTCGGAATCAGTGTGCTGTCCACCGGAGTGTAGTTGTCCGCATTGATCATAACCTGCTGATCCAACACGTTGGAGCCTGGCACGCCCGAGAGGTTGAAGTAGCTGTGGTTAGTAAGGTTCAGCACTGTCTTCTTGTCCGTCGTCGCCTCGTAGCGGATGTCGACGGCATTGTCGTCGGTCAGCGTATAAGTCACCTTGACGCTGAGATTACCCGGGAAACCTGCTTCGCCGTCTTTCGACAGGTAGGTCAGCTCCAGTGCTTGGTCGTTCAGCTGCTTGGCATCCCACATACGGGTGTGGAAACCTTCCGGACCGCCGTGCAGGCAGTGCTTACCGTCGTTCTGCGGAAGGGTATACTCTGTGTCGTCCAAAGCGAACTTCGCTTGGTTGATACGGTTGCCGTAACGACCTATCAGAGCACCGAAGTTGCCGTCGGACTTCACGTAGCTCGCGATATTGTCGTAGCCCAACACCACGTCCGTCATCTTTCCGTTTTTGTCCGGCACCATCACGGAGACAAGTCTTCCTCCGTAGTTTGTAACGCAGGCTTCCACCCCGTTCTTGTTTTTCAATACGTAAAGGGCGGTCTGTTTCCCTTGTACTTCCGACACGAAATCAGACTTCATCAGTCCCGAGACGGTTGCCTCTTCTTTCTTTTCGCCGCACGACAACAACAGACACATTGCCATGACAGCCATACATTGCATTTTCATTTCTCTAATTGATATATTAAACTGTTCTTAAAGATTCGTGCTGACCTTGTAAGTGCCACTCTCGTATTCCTTCGCCTCGCTTCCGTCGGGGAGGAAAACCGTTGCAGTAGCTCCCGCAGGGATGGTGAACTCCCACGTCCACAGGTCTCCTTCGTACTTCCACGAGCTCTTGATGAGACCTGCCGCAGAGCGGTATTCCGCATCAACGAAGCCCAACCGCTTGTCGGGGACAGGGCGCATGATGATATGATTGAAGCCCGGCTGCGCAGGGTCGGCAGCGATGCCTGCCACCGTCTCCCAAATCCATTGGCATACGCAGCCGTAGGCATAGTGGTTGAACGAGTTCATGCCGTTCGGTCCTAATCCTTTATCTTTCATATAGCTGTTCCAGCGTTCCCAAATGGTTGTGGCACCGTTGTCAACGGAATAGAGCCAGCTCGGGTTCTTGCGTTGGAAGAGCAACTCGTAGGCGATGTCCGTCATGCCGTTCTCCGTGAGTGTGGGCATCAGTATCGACGTGCCGAGAAATCCGGTCTGCAGGCATCCTCCGTGGTCCGCGAAGTTTTGCCTGAGGCGTGCCTTCATGTTCTCTTTGGCTTCGCCTTCGACCAGTTTGTTCTTCAGGGCGAAGAGCGCGGGTGTCTGCATGGTGTTGAAGATCTCGGTCTTGAAGCATCCCTTGTCGTCGAGGAACTGCGCCCTCAGATACGCGCGGGCACTGTCTGCCATCTGTTGGTAGCCGGCGGCATCGCGCCCCGTGGCAGCAGCCATGTCGCGCATCATCTCTGCATCGATCAGCCAATAGCTTGCGCTGAGATAGTTCCAATATGTGATGGCATCCGGCAGCGGTCCGTCCTTTCCGAAGGCTCCGCCGCCGCAGCTCTCCAGCGGCTCGTAGCTGAGCCAGTCTGCCCATTGGTAGTTGCTGTTCTCGCCGCTCAGCGTCGTGTGGTCATACTTCGTGGCGTTCACGTGCTGCATGTAGCGATCCATTGCGTCCCAATTTTCTTCGATAATGTCCTTGTCGGCAAATTGCTTCCAGATGGTCCAAGGCACGATAATGCCGGCATCAGCCCAACCCAGCCGCATCATATCGGCATCGCCTCCGCAGTATTGCGCAAACGGTGCTACGCCGGGAAATCCTCCATGTTTGCTCTGACCGTCGCGCATGTCGCGCATCCACTTATGGAAGAATCTGTCTGTCGAGGCAAAGAAGGTGCCTGTCTCGCAGAACACCTGCGTGTCTGCCGTCCAGCCCAGCCTCTCGTCGCGTTGCGGACAGTCGGTAGGCACAGACAGGTAATTGGAACGCTGTCCCCAGACGGTGTTCGAGATCAGCCGGTTGATAAGGTCGTTTCCTGTGGTCAGCACTCCCGTTTCCATCTCCTTGGCTATGGAGCTGACGGGGATGGACTCTACCGTCTTGATCGTTACGGTGTCTGTTGCTGTCACCGAGATGTAGCGGTATCCGAAGAATGTGCAGTGAGGATAGTACGTCGCAAAGTCACCACTGCCGGCAAACGTATAGTCCATGCGGAAGCAATGATCCTGCATGCGGAGATTACGACGGTGCACACTGCCTTCCGCTCCGTCCATGCCACGGCTCTCGGCACCGTTGCCATCGTTGAGTATTTCTCCCGGCAGACAGGTCAGCACCGTTCCCTCTTTAGCCTTGAACGTAAACGACGGGACGGCAGCAGCGTTCTGCCCGAAGTCCACCACCAATGTCTCCCCGGGAGCAATGCTCATCGTCTCGCCCGTGGCGTATTCATGTTTGATGACGACCTTGCCGTGCTCGCCTTCCTTCTCTCCGCTGATGCCTTCCCAAACGTATGCCTTCACGGGACGAAGCGTGAGGTCGGTACGCAGGTACACTTCTGCGCCGTCCGACGGCAGTATCTCGCCCTTGAACTCAGTGTACAGCTCCGGCGCGGACAGCTTCTCCGGTGTCTCGTAGCCGGGCAACTCACGTGCGTCGTATTCCTCGCCGTCGTAGATGGCAGCATGCTTCACCGGTCCGGCAATGCCTGCTTTCCAATGCTCGCAGTCTGTCCCGAAGAGCTGCTTGCTGCCGTCCGTATAGGTCAGCTCCAGCACGGCACGGAAAGCACATTTCCCTCCATACATACCTACATGGTCCGGAGGAGTGACGATCTTGTCTGCCCACCACCCGGGTGTCACCTGTGCTGCGAGACGGTTCGTCTCGCCCGCCTTCCTGTGAAAGAGCGCGGTCACGTCGTAGGTAAACGAGCGGCGGGTCTTGACACAATGCGTAAACCCGGGCTTCAATACCTCCTTGCCCACAGCGATGCCGTTGAGGTAGAGCTCATACACCCCCAACCCCGTGGTCATCCACTTGGCGGACTCCACTTTCTTTTCATTGTTTACATCCGACACGAACCAGCTCGCACCGTCGGCAGCTCGGAAAACTTTTCCTGCCTGTTCGGTAATAACAGGAGCGTCGGCTGCCGCTATCCACGACGACGCGCCCCATGCCGCATCGTCTAATGCCTCTGTCCGCGTTGCGGTATTCGAGCCATCTCTCGCGCCACATGCCGTCAGCACGCAGGCGATAAAAACAAGTGCTATCTTCTTCATTATTGAGCGTTTTTAATTGTTTGCGCAAAAGTATGAATAAATGTACACACCGCGCGAAACGCCCTTTATGTCTTTCCCCGTAGCGGATAAGAAAGTACCCGATGATTTATCCGCTTTCCCCGCAGCGGATAAGAAATGTCTTTCCCTGCTGTCTGCCGGATTTGCCACGGTACCAAAATGGCTGCCAAATTGGGGAAATATTCCGTGAAGTTTCGGTGGCGGGGGCGATGTTATGCTTGTTCTTTGGTGCGGAAGGCGAGGGCGTACATGCGCATCTGCTTTACCATGGAGACCAAACCGTTGGAACGGGTAGGAGAGAGGTGCTCCTTCAGCCCAATCTTCTCGATAAAATATAGGTCGGCATCAAGAATCTCCTGCGGCGTGTGCCCTGAGATGACGCTGATAAGCAGCGAGACGATACCTTTCACGATGACTGCGTCGCTCTCGCCACGAAACATAATCTTACCATCCACATAGTCTGCCTGAAGCCACACGCGGCTTTGGCAACCCTCGATGAGGTTGCTCTCCGTCTTGTATTTCTCGTCCAGCGGGGGGAGCGAGTTTCCTAAATCAATCAGCAGGGCATATTTGTCCATCCAGTCGTCGAAGGCTGAGAACTCTTCGATCACATTGTCCTGAAGTTCGTTTATAGTCATGGTCGTATCTCCTTATTTCTTTTGTCTGTTGTAGATTATCTCGAGAACGATTTGCCCTACAGCCTTGAGGGTTTCGCGGTCGATATTCTCCATATTGTCTTTCTGAGTGTGCCAGTAGGGGGCGAAGCCGTGGTCGGTGTCGGGGTCGTAGTTGATGATGTCGATGCAAGGGATGCCGCGCCGCTCGATGACGTACTGATGGTCGTCGGTGATGTATCCGCCGGCAGCATTGATGAAGAACTTACCGTAGCCCATGTCGCGTGCCGTGCGCCATACCATATCCACGATGTTGGGAGCTTTCCTCATGGATGTCCCTTCCTTGAAAAATGTCGCGCCGCGCGCTCCCACCATGTCGAGCAGGATGCCGAAGTCGGCGCGGTAGTTCGGCACATGTGGGTTCTTGCCCCAAAACTGGCTGCCGAGGCACCATGTGTCCGGCTTGTAGTCGCGCACAAACTCCGGTGTCCCGTAGTCT
>CAVIFD010000140.1:0-4976 GCA_963641545.1 bacterium
GGATGGACCTGCGTGGGGCAGGGTTTGATATAACGGAAAGGGTCGGCTGAGATATGTGGTATATTGTTATCGGAATTGTTGTGTTGGGCATTGTTTCTGCGATAACCGGTTATTTTAGAAACAAACACTTGCAGCGGATGCTGGAGAGGGGAGAAATCACTGAGATTCCCGAAGCACAAGAAATTCCCGAGGAATGTTGCGGACAGCATGAGACCTGCGAACGCGACAGTCTGCTTGCTGCCGTGAGCAAGAAAATAGAATACTACGACGACGAAGAATTGGACCGATTCTGTGGGTTGGAGAGCAATGCCTACGAAGAGGATGCCGTGGATGAGTTCCGCGAAGTGCTCTACACCCTTCAGAGCGAAGAAGTGGCGGGATG
Source organism: bacterium (assembly GCA_963641545.1). GTDB lineage: Bacteria > Bacteroidota > Bacteroidia > Bacteroidales > Tannerellaceae > Parabacteroides. The sequence continues at coordinate 383 of CAVIFD010000140.1, forward strand.
GCTTCGCAGCCTTCAGCTTCGGGGAATAAACTTGCCCGATGCCTTAAAAGACGAGGCATACCTCATTGTCGGCGAACGAAGAATACATTAGACATGGATCTGTTACAATATACATTCTTTCAGCATGCGCTGCTTGGCAGTCTGCTTACCGCCATTACCTGTGGTATTGTCGGCACCTACGTCGTTGCCCGTCGGCTGGTCTTTATCAGCGGTGGAATCACGCACGCCTCTTTCGGGGGATTGGGGTTGGGGTTCTTTCTTGGGGTAAATCCCATTCTGATGGCAATGGTGTTTTCCGTGCTCTCGGCTTTCGGTGTCGAGTGGGCAAGCAAGACGCAGAACGTTCGCGAAGACTCGGCTATTGCCGGCGTGTGGGCACTCGGGATGGCTCTCGGTGTCATTTTCATTTTTCTCACCCCGGGCTATTCGCCCAATCTCTCCGCCTACCTGTTTGGTAATATCCTGACAATATCCATGACGGATATCATCAGCGAGGCGGCGCTGGCAGCCGTGCTGATCACCGTCTTTTCTCTTTCTCTGCGCGACATTGTGTATGTTGCCTTCGACCGCGACTTTGCCAAGACGCAACGCATCCCCGTCAAGACGATAGAGTATATGATGATGTTTTTCATCGCGCTGACCATCGTGCTCTCCATCCGCCTTGTCGGCATAATGCTTTTGATGAGTCTGCTTACCCTGCCGCAGATGACCGTCAACCTGTTTACCTCCGATTTCAAGAAGATTATCTTCGGCAGCATCGCACTGGGTTTCTTCGGCTGCGTGACGGGTCTCATCTTTTCCTATTTCCTGAACGTTCCCTCGGGAGCCTTCATTATCTTGGTTCTGGTAACGCTCTTCCTGGCTCTCAAAGCCGTATTATTCCTCGTGAAGAAGCAATAAAACAGCTCCTTTCAAGTTTACTATACGATAAGACAGCGCATACAACAGGTGAAGAAAGGTTTTTACTACATAGTCTCATTATTCGCGATACTCTTGCTTTACTCGTGCAGCACGAAGAAAAACACAGGGGCAAGCCGCTTCTACCATTCCTTCACCTCCCGCTACAATATCTATTTCAACGGAAAAACATCTTTCGACGAAGCGTTGAACGCCATGGAGAAAGGATACAAGGAGAACTACTCCGAGATGATCCACATGTATCCCATCAGTGCCTCGCCGAAAGACAAGAAGGAGACCGGCGGTGCGTTCGACCGTGCCATCGAGAAAGGCAACAAAGCCATCAAGCTCCATTCCATCAAAGCCAAACCTAAAAAGAAACCCGGTTGGCGCAACGACCCCAAGCAACGCGCCTTTCAGGAGCAGGAAGAATACAACCCTTTCCTGAAGAAATGTTGGTTGCTTATCGGGCAGGGACAGTTCTACAACGCCGACTTCCTACAGGCATCCGCCACCTTCTCGTATATCGCCCGCCACTATGCGCAGGATGAAGAGATGGTTGCCGAAGCACGTCTGTGGCAGGCGCGCTGTTATGCTGAGATGGGCTGGTTCTACGAGACGGAAGACATACTCGGCAAGCTCAACACTAACGGTATCCCACGGAAGAACCTCAACCAATACGCTGCCGTTTATGCCGACTACCTGATAAAAAACAAGCAGTACGACGATGCCGTTCCCTATTTCAAGACTGCCATCAAGGCGGAGAAGAACAAGCGTCAGCGCACCCGCATGAAGTATCTCTTGGGGCAGATCTATGCGGCACAGGGACAGGAGGGGTTGGCGTATAAGACGTTTGGCGAGGTGGTGAAGGCAAGTCCGCCTTACGAGTTGGAGTTTGCTGCCCGCATCCGGCAGACGGAGGTGTTCTCGGGTGCGAACTATCAGAAGGTGGTGAAGATGCTCCGACGGATGGCAAAGAGCGACAAGAACAAGGACTATCTCGATCAGGTGTATTATGCACTGGGTAACGTCTACTTGAGCAGGGAAGACACCGCGAACGCCATCGCGAACTACGAGTCGGGCATTGAGAAAAGCACGCAGAACGGATTGGATAAAGCCATCTGCCAAATCAAGCTGGGGGATATCTACTTCACCATGCGCGACTACGTGAAGGCGCAGCCATGCTTCAGCGGTGCGCTGTCGGGCATTCAGAAAGAGTATAAAGACTTCGCACGCGTCTCGAAGCTCTCGGCAGTGCTCGACGAGCTGGTTGTACATGTCGAGGCGGTTCATCTGCAAGACAGCTTGCAGACGCTGGCAAAGATGCCGGAAGCGGAACGCTTGGCTGTCATCGACAAGGTCATCGAGCGGGTGAAGAAGGAGGAAGAAGAGGCGAAGGCATTGGCAGAGAAGGAAGCTTACCTGGCAGACCAGGAGGCGAAAGGCTCGGGGATAAGTCGTCCCGGGACGGAGACGGGAGGAGTTGTGCTTCCCACTTCGACGGGCGGATCGTCGTTCTACTTCTACAACGCCACGGCAGTGTCGCAAGGCAAGACGCAGTTTCAGCGCAAATGGGGAAGGCGTACGCTGGAAGACAACTGGCGCAGACGTAAGAAGGAGATGTCAACCTTCAGCGAAGAGCCCGTGGAAGAAGACATGGAGGCAGGCGACATGGCAGTGGACACGACGGCAGTGGACAGCCTGCCGGCAGACTCGTCCTTGGAAGCCGGACTGCCGAACGTGGCAGCAGACGACCCCAAGTCGCGCGAGTACTATCTCCAGCAGCTACCGTTCACGGAGGAAGACATTGCCGCGTCGAACGTCATCATCGAGGACGGGCTGTATAACATGGCAATGATATATAAGGACAAGCTGGAAGATCTGCCGCTCTCCATCGAGGCTTTCGAAGAGCTGGAACGCCGCTTCCCTGAGCACTCGCATCGCCTCGAAAGCTACTATCAGGTCTATCTTATGGCTCTCCGCACAGGCAACACGGCACTGGCGGCAGAATACAAGAAGAAAATGACGGATACGTTCCCCGACGAAGACTATACCATTGCCATCTCCGACCCGAACTACGAATACAACATACGCCACATGGATGCCGTGCAGGATTCCATCTACGAGGCGACCTACAACTCATACTTGGCAAGCGACACGGGCAGTGTGCGCCGTAACTTCCGCGATGTCAGTGCACGTTTTCCGCTGGCAACGCTTATGCCCAAGTTCATGTTCCTCGACGCGCTGACCTATGTGCAGGCGGGAGATGCCGAGGGCTTCAAGGCTGCACTGAAGGCATTGGTGGAAAAATACCCCTCTGCCGACGTGACGGAGCCGGCAGGTGAGATGCTGAAAGGTATCCTTCGCGGGCGCACACTGATACAGGGGAGCGTCACCGGCATGACGTGGAACCTGCGCTTCGGACTGGGTGAAGACGGCAGTCTGTCTGCTGCCGACTCGGCACGCACGTTCACTGCCGAGCCGAACACCCCCTATCGCATGCTGCTGATGTATCCGACAGGGACGGTAGACAAGAACCAACTGCTGTTTGCCGTGGCGGCATACAACTTCGCAGGCTTCATGGTGAAGGAGTTCGACCTTACCTTCGAGGAAGCCGGACCAATGTCGATGCTCAACATCAGTGGGTTCACGGGCGTTGAGGAAGCATTGCAATATTACAGGATGATATACGGCAAGGACGGCTACGCGCAGGCACTCGGTGGGAGTGTTGTCATCCTTCCTATCTCCGACGACAACTACGAGACACTGATGCGCGGCAAGACACCGGACGAATACGTCAGCTTCTTTACCGATCACTTCGGCGAGCGTGTGCCCGAGCTGTCTGTCCGCTGGAAAAACCGTATCGAGGCTGAAGAAGAAGCTTCTACGGAGGCAGCCGTCGAAGAAGCTCCCGAGGAAGAGCCACGGCAGGAAGCACCGCCCGAGCCGGAGGTTGTTGTGCCAAATGTGGAAGACATCATGCCTACGGACGAAGCTCCCGTTGACACGCCGACAGTCACGGCGGTGCCGGCAGACACTGTGGAGGTGTCTTTACCTAAGGATACCATCCCCGCCGCACAGCCCGCCGAGGAGCGGAAAGAGCTTACCTTGAAAGAGATTGAAGCCATCCGAAAGCGCGAGGCTGAGGCGGAAGAAGCACGCAAGGCTGAAGAGCGCAAAGCCTTCGAAGCCGAGCAGCAGGCCGAGAAAGAGCTTCAGGCAAGGAAAGAGAAGGAACGCGCCGACCTTCGGAAGAAACAGGAAGAAGAGGAGAAGGCTCTGCTGAAGGCGAAAGCCGACCGCGAAAAGAAGCAGGCGGAGGCTCGCAAGGAGAAACTGAAGCAGACAAACGCCGACCGCAAAGCCAAGCTCAAAGCCCGCGAGGAGCTGCGCAAGCAGAAAGAGCGCGAATACAAGGCGAAGCTCAAACAAAAGGAGAAGGAGCGTAAGCAGAAGGAAAAAGCCTACAAGGAAAAGCTCCGTGCAAAGGAAAAAGCTCGCCGCGAAGCCCAAAAAGCAGCGAAAAAGTAACCCGCGATACTTTCTCAGTGCTGAATAATCGTTGCGGAGCACTCCGTGATACTTTCTCAGCACTGAATAATCATTGCGGAGCACTCCGTGGTACTTTCTCAGCACTGAATAATCCCAAATCGGTCATTAGAAGTGTAATAATCCGTGGTTAAGTTTGTAACATACT
>CAVIFD010000141.1:0-4972 GCA_963641545.1 bacterium
TTTCTTATCCGCTACGGGAAAAGCGGATAAATCATCGGGTACTTTCTTATCCGCTTGTCTTTCCCTGAAAAAAGTTTGACACTATCGGGCGGTTAAACTGATCTGCTTTACAGCTTCTCTGAACCGGGTTACACCTGTTCCTCTTCTTTTATCTCCATCTCGCGGACTTTGCGGAAGAGGTCGGAGGCGAAGATGAAATCGTTGAGGGCTTTGTTGTCGGAAGTGATGACCTCCTCCTTTGTGCCCTGCCATTCCTTGATGCCTTCTTTGATGAAGATGATGTTTTCTCCGATGTTCATCACGGAGTTCATGTCGTGGGTGTTGATGACGGTAGTCATCTTGTATTCGGAGGTGATGTCGTGAATAAGGTCGTCGATAAGCAGCGATGTTTTCGGGTCGAGCCCCGAGTTGGGCTCGTCGCAGAAGAGATACTTGGGGTTGAGGGCTATTGCGCGTGCAATGGCAGCCCGCTTCATCATGCCGCCGCTTATCTCCGAGGGGTAGAGATGCTCGGCAGCCGAGAGGTTGACCCTCTCGAGGCAAAACATGGCTCTCCTTTCCCGCTCGCGGTAGGTATCCTTTGAAAACATATTGAGCGGAAACATGACATTCTCGAGCACCGTCATGCTGTCGAACAGCGCAGAGCCTTGAAACAGCATCCCCATCTCGCGGCGCAGCATGTTAAGCTCCTGCTTACCCATCGACGTGAGGTCGCGCCCGTCGTAGAGCACCTCCCCCGCGTCGGGCTTCATCAGTCCGATGATGTTTTTGATTAGGACGGTCTTCCCCGAGCCGCTACGTCCGATGATAAGGTTCGTCTTGCCTGTCTCGAACACTGCGCTGACATTGCTCAGCACCCTGTTTCCGTCGAACGACTTCGTTATGCCTTTTATCTCTATCATACCTTAGGTAAGCATAATATGGGTCAACACAACGTCTGCCAGAAGGATCATGATGCTGCTCATCACCACCGCGTTGGTGCTTGCCTTGCCCACCTCGAGCGCACCGCCCCTCACGTAGTAGCCGAAGTAGGAGGCTATCGACGAGATGATGAACGCGTAGACAACAGACTTGATGATGGAATACCAGATATAAAACTCGTTGAAGTAGAACTGCAGTCCGTACTCGAACGACGACGGTGTCATGTCGGTGCCTGCCGAGAAGCTGGCGGCTATGCCTCCCATGATGCCGGTGAACATGCTGAAGACAACGAGCACGGGGATGAACACCATCAGCCCGACAATCTTAGGGAGGATAAGGAAGTTCGCCGAGTTGACACCCATGATCTCCATCGCGTCTATCTGCTCCGTGACGCGCATCGTCCCTATCTCGGAGGCGATGTTGCTGCCCACCTTGCCGGCAAGGATGAGACACATGATGGACGAGGAGAACTCCAGGAGGATAATCTCGCGCGTCGTGTATCCGATGGTGAACTTAGGGATGAGCGGCGAGCTGATGTTGAGCGAGATCTGTATGGCAATGACCGTACCGATGAAGATGGAAATGACGATGACGATCCACAGCGAGTCGACACCCAGCTTGTATATCTCCCTTATCAGCTGCTTGAAGAACATGCTCCAGCGGTCGGGGACGGACAAAGCCTTCCCCATCAGCATGACATATTCCCCCATTTGATGCAAAGCCTTGTTCATCCTTTACGGTGTTCAGAGGTGGTTGGCTTACCTGCGGCGTACGCTGCGGACGGGAGAAGACTTCTCTGCCTTCGGCGTCTTTGTCTTCACCGTCTTTTCCTTTGTCGTGGATGTCTTGCTGCTGCGGGCAGAGACTGTCTTAGCCTTCTTCTTGTCTTTCTCTCCCGTGGCTACGGTCTGCGTCGTGTCGGGCTGCATCCAAAGAGCTTTCTCGAACGCCACAAGTTGGGCTTCGATATTCTCCTGCTCGCGTTTCAGAGAGTCCGGCGTCGGGCAGTAAGCCTGCAAGGGTCGGTTGAGCAGGTTCTGCGTCTTGATGATATCGCCCTCGAACATACGGCGACGGAAATAGTCGTCGATGGTAAACGTCATGGCGTTGTTGATGTTCGATGTCATGATGAAGGCAGTGCTGACATACGGACGTATGTTCTCGTAAGGAATCCAGAACATCGGCATCGTCAGCTCGCCCACGTCGCCGGCTGAGGTCATGATGGGGCAGATGGCAAGCGTCTTCACGTCGAACACGGAGTTGTTTTGGTCGAAATACCAAGCCTCCTTCACGTAATACGAGCGGACGCTCTCCGAGGGTATGTCGGTCTCGTTGATAACAAACGTGCTGCCCTCGCTGCCTTTCCCTGCTATCTCTTCGTAGTATATGCCGAAGCTGTCGAGCATCTTCTTCAAGTCAATGCGGTTGCCCTCGCTGAAGTCTTCGTAGCCGTCTTCATACTGGTAGGCTTCTATCTTGCCCTCGCTGATAAGGTTGAAGATGATGGAGAAAAGGTTCATCTGTCCGTTCATGGGCGTTACCGGATAGTAGAGCGGCGCGTTCTTTTCTTTCATAAGGTCGATCTGCCGATACATGACGCGCATCCAGCGGGCGTTGCCCACCTCCTGCGTCATGCGCTCGTTCATATCCTGTGCCCGCACGGTGAGATCCGCTATGCCGGTATCTTTCTTGTCGTTTGCCCGTTCTCCGCGGGAAGCCTGCGGGGCCCTTCTCTGCTGCTGCCCGTCTGCGTTATCCGCCTCTTCCTGCGCCTGCAAGGAGACGTTGGAAAGAAACAGGCTGCCGGCAACTGCCAGTATGTAATAAAAACGTTTCATATTATGTTGTTTCCTTAGTTTACTATGACTTCGATAGGTGTAAGCGTGCGCTCCATACCGTCAGGACCTTTTGCCACCACTCCGCGTATGTAGAAGCGTTTGCCCCTTGTCAGGCGGCGGATACGGTCTTTCTGTCCGGCAGAGAAGCTTGCGCCCTGCGACACCTCCGGTATTGCGTTGCCCATGGAATCGAAGAAGATAAGTTCGAAACGCAGTACGTCGAACTTGATGTTGAGTATGTCGTCGTCGATGGCAGCATGCAAGACCTCCGTCTCGATGAGGTTACGCTTCGTCATGTTGCCGCCGCGGAACTTACGCATATTGCCATTCTGATCCTTGTATTCGATATACGGCATAGGGTCGGGCAGGGCACGCACACGGAACGTGTTCTTTGCCATCTGCACGGTGCGGCCGTCTGCCATGCGGGCACTCACGGATATCACAGCGTCGGTCCCCACCTTCGACGGACGGGCTTCCCAGATGTCGCCCTTGCGCGTGAGTGTGCCGTTGGTCATGCTCGCAGTGATGTTTCCGCTCGGCACTCCCGGCACGGCGATACGCATGTCGTTGGCAATGCCGGCATAGAGCACGTTCATCAAGAGCGGAGCTACGGTTGCGTTAGGCTCCGTCACGAAGTATTCGCTCTCGAAGTTCTGACGCGTCGTGCTCCCGTCGTTGTTCGGCAGCTCGATATAACCCTTTATCGGGTATGTGCCCGGGGCACCTGCTATGGCTGTGAACAGTCCGCGACTTTCTTCCGGCAGCTCCTTGCCGTTGACAAAGATGGTCGGGCGTTTCGTGGAGTCGACGGCAGAGAGGACGATGTTTGCCTTATACTCTCCTCCGCGCATAACGACCTGGCTTTCGGGAATGACCTGCGCCGTCATCTGGTTGACACGATAGTCGCCCACGTCGACGCTGTTCAGCAGGTTGCTCAGCACCTCACCCTCGGCATAACGTATGTCGCCCTGCAGCTTGGTGAGCAAGGTCACGGCTGCTGCCACCGGCATATTCTCAAACAACGCCTCTTCCCACAATCGGGTGTTGATGCCCGTCTTATGAGGAGGTGTCGTGCTCAGGCTGGCTTCGAGGATGCGGGTCTTGGCACTGTCTTGCACCATCTCTGCCATCATCCCGCGGTAAGCGTCGATGGCTTCGCGCAGCTTCTTTCCCTCGCCCGTGATGGGGCTGAGCATGACGCGCGACGCTGCCTCGAGGTCGTCTTTATGTTCGATATTATTCACGTCGGCACCTTTCCCGTCGGCAATCTCCGCAATACGTTCCTTCAGCTCCTGCACGTAGCTGTACAGGCTGTCGGAGGCTTGCTTCACCTGCTTGCCCTTGTCGTACCATTCCTTCACCTTCTCCGGATTGGACCGGTAGTAGGAGTTCAGCTCGCCCGACACGATGTCGTTGCGGTGCGTAGTGTTGTCGATAGAGGTGCGCAAACTGTCTTCCACAAGCTCGAACCCGTCGAGCACCTCCGACGACACGTTGAGTGCCATCATCGCGATGAACACCAGATACATCAGGTTGATCATCTTCTGACGGGGCGAGTTGGGATTATTGGCTATTCCGGACATCTTTCTTTCGTTTCGTTGGTTGTTTATCCGGCAACTTGTTGCTGACCCGGGTTAGTTGTATACGGAGCCTGCGGCTGATATCCGTATTGCGGCTGCTGCCGGTAGGCTGTCGGTTGCTGTTGATACGCCGTCGGCTGTGCCTGCTGCCCCTGATAAGCCGGCGCACCCATGTTCACCGTCATTGCCTGAAGCAGGCGGCTGTATACCTGGTTAAGCTCGGCAAGCTGGCGCGTCATCTTCTCCGTCTCGTTGCGGAAGACAGAGCTGTCGGTAACCGAACCGTCGTACATCTCGCTTATGCGTTTCAAGCCGCTGTTGATATGTTCGATGGACTCTATCTGCGAACTGATGCTCTTCAGCTGTATCTCGTAGATTGTGTTCAGACCGGAGATATTGCGGTTGAGCATTTCCATCTGCTGCACGTAGCCGCGCGAGTTCTGATTGATGCCGTCCGAATTGTCCGTGATGCTCTTGTAGGAGCTGAGCAGAGTGTCGGACACGTTGGTCAGCGAGTTGGTGACGTTGCTGAAACGTTCCATATTCTCCGACATGCTCGAGAGCTGCTCCAGGTATCGCTGCGTTGCCTCGGTCAGCTCTGCCATCTTCGATATCTGCTCGGCTGCGCCGCTC
>CAVIFD010000142.1:0-4945 GCA_963641545.1 bacterium
GATAAATCATCGGGTGTTTTCTTATCCGCTACGGGGAAAATGGATAAATCGACGGGTATGTCTGCCTGTCTTCTCGCTTTTGGGGTGATTATTTGAGCAGAAGCGAGCTGTCGCCATAGCTGAGGAAGCGGAAGCTGTGGCTGAGGGCATAGTCGTAGATCTTCTTCCAGTCGCCGTCGACGAAGGCGGAGATGAGAAGGAGCAGAGTGCTTCCGGGCTGGTGGAAATTGGTGACGATGCCGCTGACGACCTTGAACGTATAGCCCGGGGCAATGATGATCTGCGTGGCAGTGACGAGGGTGTCGAGCCGGAGGCGGTCGAGATAGTCGAGAATGTTTTGCAGAGCCTCCGCCGTGCTCAGGCGGTTGTTCTTCTCCTCGTAGGGCATCCACTGGCTGACGACGAGCTCACCTGCGGAGGCTTCGGGCTGTGCGGCAAGCGTCGCGCCGATGTAATACAGGCTCTCGAGGGTGCGGACGGAGGTGGTGCCCACGGCTATGATGTCGCCCTCGTGCCTCATAATGTGCTCTATGGTGCTGCGGCGGACGGAGATATACTCCGTGTGCATCTCATGCCCTCCGATGGTCTCGCTCTTCACGGGCTTGAACGTCCCTGCCCCTACGTGCAGCGTCAGCTCCTCGCGGGCAAAGCCACGGCTGTCGAGCTCCGCCAGCACCTCGGGGGTGAAGTGAAGCCCTGCCGTAGGTGCGGCAACGGAGCCTTTCACCTTCGAATAGACAGTCTGATATGTCTTGAGGTCGCTCTCCCGGGTCTTGCGGTGGAGGTAAGGGGGGATGGGCAGCTCGCCTGCCGCGTCGAGCACTTCGGCAAAGCTGCATCCGCCGCTCCATCTGAAGCGTATCACATGTGTCTCGCCATGGCTCTCTGTCCGCTCGGCAGTGAGCACGACCTGTCTGCCTCCGACGCATATCTCGCGGGAGAGAACAGGCTCTTTCCATTTCTTCGCGTTCCCGATGAGGCATATCCAGCTGCACGTCTCCCTCTGAAGGAAGATGCTTTCATAGTCGTGCGGCTCTTGAGGGTCGAGACAGAACACCTCTATGCGTGCCCCCGTCGTGCGCCGGAACAGCAGCCGTGCCTGTATCACGCGGGTATTGTTGAACACCACGAGTGCCCCCTTCGGCAGGTAGTCCGCGATGTGTTTGAAAACGCTCTCGCTCACAGTCCCGCCACGGTAGAGCAGCAGCTTGGATTCGTCTCTGTGAGGGAGCGGGAACTTGGCTATCCGTTCGTCGGGCAGCGCATAACTGTAGTCGTTGATGTTTATCTTTTGTGTCTCGATGTCCATTGATGTATTGCTTCCAAGGGGAGGTCCGCGTCCTGTCCGGACCGCGGCAAAAGTACTATAAATGTGCGTGGGATGTATTACTTTTGCGTGTGTAACACTAATGACAAGACGATGGACAATACATTGAAGATAGGAGACCGGATTCGCTTCCTGAACACGACAGGGGGCGGCGTTGTTCGCAGGTTTGAAGGGAAAGACCGTGTGATAGTTGAGGATGAAGACGGCTTCGAGATGCCGGCACTGCTGAGGGAATGTGTGGCGGTAGGCGGTAGTGGCATTATGCAGGAGCGCAGCTTTGTCCGCCCGCAGGCTCCGGCAGAGCCTGAGAAGCCTGCACCGAAGAAGCCCGAACCCGAGGATATCCCCATCACGGAGACTCCCGAGGGAGAAAGGATGAATATCTACCTGGCATACCTGCCGACGGAGCCCGGGAAGGTGCTGCAAGGAAGCGGCTACGAGGCATACTTCGTCAACGACAGCAACTACTACCTCTTCTTCAACTATATGAACCGGCAGAACGACAGCTGGATCAGTCGCTACAACGGCATGATCGAGCCGAACATGAAAATCTTCCTCGAAGAGTTCGCGAAGGAAGACCTGAACGCGCTTGAGCGTATCTGCGTGCAGCTTATCGCCTTCAAGAAAGACAAACCCTACTCGCTGAAGAACGCCATATCCGTGGAGCTGCGCCTCGACACGGTGAAGTTCTACAAGCAACACTGCTTCATGGAAAACGATTTCTTCGACGAGGATGCCCTCATCTGCCCGATTGTCCGCGCCGATGTGCCTGAGCGCGAGCTGCTCGTTTCTGCCTCCGACCTGAAGGAAGCAATGTGCAGGAAAGCACGCGAAGACCGCCACGCTCCGCACCCCGCAGCAAAGAAGAAGAATGCCGGCAGTGCCGTGGTGGAAGTAGACCTCCATATCACAGAGCTGCTCGACAATACCGCAGGTATGAGCAATGCCGATATCCTCACCTATCAGCTGGACAAGTTTCACGAAGTGTTGGCAAAATATGCCGGACAGAAAGGGCAGAAGATCGTCTTCATCCACGGAAAGGGCGAGGGCGTGCTCCGCAAGGCAATCGAGAAGGAACTGAAGACGCGCTACAAGCAACACTACTACCAGGATGCCTCCTTCCGCGAGTACGGCTTCGGCGCAACGCAGGTCACAATCCGTTAACCCATTTGCTATGGCAACAGAGATAGAAAGGAAGTTCCTCGTAGAGGGCGATTTCTCCGCCGATGTGTTCAGCTCGCAGCATATCGTGCAGGGTTACATCTGCTCCGTAAAGGGGCGCACGGTCAGGGTTCGTATCCGAGGCGAGAAAGGATACCTCACCATCAAAGGTCCGTCTTCCGACAACGGGCTGAGCCGTTATGAGTTCGAGCGCGAAATACCCCTCTCGGATGCCGAGCAGCTGATGCAGCTGTGCGAGCCGGGTGTGATAGACAAGGTGCGCCACCTGGCACGCGTCGGCACTCATGTGTGGGAGATCGATGTCTTCCACGGAGCCAACGAGGGGCTGGTCATGGCAGAGATAGAGCTGACCTCCGAAGACGAACCTTTCGACCTCCCCGCCTGGGCAGGCAAGGAGGTCACCGGCGACCGCCGCTACTACAACTCCATGCTCACAAAGCACCCCTTCTCCACAAAATCTTAGTCCCTTCGTTTGGCACTCTCCGGCAAGAGGGCTAGCCCTTTTACCCAATAGGGCTAGCCCTTTCGGCCAAAAGGGCTAGCCCATCCTAAACAGGGGCGCACTTCGACATAAAAAAAGCGGGTAGCCTTACGACTACCCGCCACTTCTGCGAATTCTTGATTAAAAAAATAGTCTTACCAAAATTTCCCGACTGCCAAATCGGATGCCTTCACGTGGAAAACATATCCGTCACGAGCGAACACCAGCTCTCCGCCTTCCTTCTTTTTCTCGTTTACCAAACGCCGGAAAGCTATATCAGCACCCTTTACTATATTCTCTTCAAACTGCTTTATCTCTTGTTCACTCATAATTCTCGAGTTTAGTGTAAATATCAGAATTACATATCTCAACCTTGTCATTCTTGAATCCTTTGGCGATAATCGTCATCGGAGACATCGAATTGTCGGCTATCATCCAGTAGTCACAAATGGGGAGATACAACTTGAAGAGGTTTCGAATACCTGCTCTGTATCTGCGGAGAACCGTCGTCTCCGGCACGTTATGCCCGCCGGCTTCCACTCTCATCTTTACCCGTTCCACTGCCAGCTCCGGCGTGTTCAGCCAGAAATAGAGCAACGTCACGTAATAACCTTCCCTTTGTGCTTCCCTGATCAGATTCGCTACCGATCGGGTGGCAAGCGTGGTCTCCATTGCAAAAGTCTTGCCCGATGCGACAAGCTCCTTTATGCGTTTATACATAATCCGACTTGCTTCAACAGCGACAGCTATACTGCTCGCATTAAAAGGGGAAAGCCCCTTGGCTATCTCGTCGGAGTTGACAAACTCTCTACACTTCAACATTTCCGGAAGAATTGTAAAAGAAGCCGTCGTCTTCCCCGCTCCGTTGCAACCCGCTATTATGTAAAAATAAGGCACGCTTTGCTACTTTTTGACGGGGCAAATGTAGATATTACTTCTATACGTGTCGTTGTTTATCTCCCAAAAATCGCAAAAAAACGTACTATTTGTACGGATAACCTACTGCTTCGTTGTTTTGGATGGGGCTTTTGTTGGGTTTCTACACCTTCAAGAGGTCGCTCATGATGGTGTCGGATATGAAAATGCCGCTACGCGAGAGCCGGACGGTATCTCCGTTTCCTACAAGCAAATGGCTGTGGATATACTTGTCTGCCTGCGTTTGGAAATAGAGCAGGTAGTCTTCTCCGAACAGTCTTCGAATGTCGTTCAAACGTATTCCCCACATCGTTCGAAGCCCTGTAATGATAAAATCGTTGTAGCGGGTGTCCGGACCCAATGTCTCCACCTCCTTCTCCGGCTGCCCGCTCTCTATACCTTTAATATATATAGGAAGGGAGGAAACGTTCCATTCACGGCTCTTTCCGTCGTAGGAATGGGCGGACGGTCCCAATCCGAGATATTTCCTGCCGGTCCAGTATGCACTGTTGTGGCGTGAGATCATCCCCGGTCGCGCGAAGTTGGATATCTCGTAATGCTCGTATCCGGCGGCTTTCAGTCGGTCGATCAGTGTGGAGAATAGCGTCAGGCTGACTTCCTCTTCGATGGGGGCGACCTTGCCTGCTTCTTTCAACATGTAAAGAGCCGTTCCCTCTTCATATATTAAATGGTAGGCGGATATATGCGGAATGTCGAGGCTGATTGCTTTGTCGAGGTTCGCCTCCCATTCTTCCACACTCTGTCCGGGCAGACCGTAAATAAGGTCGATACTGATGTTCGTAAAGGCGTTCTCTTTGCACAGTTCGACGGCACGCACTGCCTGTTGGCTGTCGTGGCGGCGATTGAGAAAGCGAAGGTCTTCTTCCTTAAAGCTCTGTACGCCCATGCTGATGCGGTTGAACGGAAATGCGCGGAGAGATGCCACATATTCTGCTGTCATGTCGTCGGGATTGGCCTCGAGCGTGATCTCCGGATTGTCGGATACGCCGCATAGCCGATAGATGGCACCAAATATGCGT
>CAVIFD010000143.1:0-3125 GCA_963641545.1 bacterium
TTAGGACGCTTGAAACACTCAAATAACTTGACGATATCAAGCCAATAATACCTCCTCCATTGCTTGTTTGATTTCAACCCGTAATAAAAATTGAATCCGTCTACATAGACAATTACTTTCTGCTTTTCCGTTACACCCATAGCTGTTTTATAAAAAAAATAAGCCACCCCATTTCTGAGGTGGCGTGCCTTAGTCTTTCCCACCTAAGGGCGATAATTTGGCACAAAGGTAACGAGAACATCTTATCGCCCAAAACTTCCAGTTGTTTTTCTATTCGAAGCTGTTTACGGTGAAGGTAAACAGGAGCGTTGAGCAGAGAGGAATGTAGGGGTTGGAATAGTTGCGGTCGCCGTAGCCCAACTGATACGGGATGATTGTCTCCACGCGCTCGCCTTTACGGATTTCGAGCAGAAGAGCAGACAACCCCTTGATGAGATACTGACTGTCGAGATCCAACGTGTCGTCGACCGGCGTACCGTCGCTACCTCCCACGATAACGGTCTTCGACACAGGAAGCATTCCCGAGATAGACACCTTCACATCAGACGTTATGCTCGGAAGCGAATCGATCCCGCTTGTCGAAAGTATGCGATAGAGCAGTGTATCATCTTCGACAACCAGCCGCCGGTAGAGATAGCTGCCGTCGTCTTCCTTTTCCGCTTTCCTTTCCTCGAAATAAGCACGGTTTTCTTCAATCCAGATTCTTTCTTCTTCGGTGTAGGCAGGGACAATCTTCCCGTTGTCATCGCTGCAAGCTGCAAACACCATCATCATCACGATCCCGCAAAGGGTAACACACATTGTTTTCATCTTGTTCTTTACTTTATTGAATTTACAAACTAATACTTCTTTTCGTTTGCCAGATTCCAAGCGTTGAGGAAGGAGGCTTTTGTTATGTCGACAATCTTCGCCCGGTTGATCTTGTCCGCATGATCGCTCGGCTGATGATAGTCGGGATGCCCGTTGGTGTGATACCATATAATAGGTATGTCGCGCTTTGCAAAAGAGCTGTTGTCGCTTCCTCCCACGGGTTTGTCCCAAGGATGATAGACGGGCTTGAGGTTCAGCCGGTATTTCTCTATGTCATTCTTCAGCCACTCGCCGAAAGCAGTGTTTGCTTCCGTGTAGAAATAGTCGAACTGCTCGGGAACTGCCTCGTTGGAGTTACGACCGATCATATCGTAGTTCAGATAGCCTTTTATCGACTTTTGGAAGGGGCAGCTCAACACGAAATACTCCGAGCCGAGGCAACCTTTCTCTTCTCCGTCCCAAAAAGCAAAGATAACGGTGCGCTCGGGCTGTCTGCCGGAAGCGATGAATGCCTTGGCAAGCTGAAGGACGGCAGATACGCCGGAGGCATTATCGTCCGCACCGTTGTAGATGCGGTCGCCTTCAAGCAGAGGGTCGATGCCCAAATGATCGTAGTGCGCTCCGATGACGATATATTCATTCGGGTTCTTTCCTTCTATCTTTCCAAGCACGTTACGAAGGGAGAGCTTCCGGTGAACACCTTCTTTCAGCTTTGCAATGGAATCGGGATGAACCTCGAAACGACCTTTCTTCTGTCGTTCCTTATTATATGCTTCAAAAGGCTGGTAATACGACTCGCCAAGCGGGGCAATGCCGATCGTCTTCAGGACGGAGACAATGTATTCGGCAGTTATCCGTCCGTCGCGCGTCCCTGCCTCACGACCATGAAGCTCGTCGCTTGCAAGAAAACCTATATACGCCTCGGCATCCGTGCGGTTGATTACACCGAGACCTTTCTCCACGGGCGACTGTGCCCAAAGCACGACAGACAACATCAAAGACGCTGTCATCAAGACTGTTCTCTTCATTATTCTGATTGTTTTTTTATTCGCCGGCAAAGGTAAGGCAAATCGGGAGGAATAAAAAAGCCCTGAAAGGGGCGTTACGTAAGGTGGTTTGCGGGAAATGGTGGCGCGAGCGCCGTTGGAGGCTTTGGAAATTTCCGGAGGCGGGGTCAGTTCTTGATGCCTGCACCCATTGCCGCCAACAGGCGGCGGATTTCGGCATTCAGTCGCTGACTCATTGCGCCTTTACCCATCGACTGATAACGCTCAGCCTGATAGCGCAACATCGCTAACATACGAAGACTTGCTTCGTTTCTACTCATTGTATTCATAATTTCAAGTTTTTACGCCTTCCACCCTTGGAAGGCCAAGTGAATAAAATAACCTAATTCTCTTCTCTTCTTTTACGGCGCAAATGTATGTGCGTTTTGAGGAAAAACATGTTGTAAAGCACAAAACAGCCTCGTATTTACGATTATTTAATCCGCGGAAAGGGAATTTCATCCCGCAAGGAGCCTTCTCAGATAACGCCGAAGTGCTTCAGGGCGTTGTATATACCGTCTTCGTCGACGGTGTCGGTCACATGGTCTGCAATCTGCCTCACGTCTTCCGAGGCATTTCCCATCGCAATGCCGATACCCACATGACGGAGCATGGCGACATCATTGCCCCCGTCGCCGAACGCCATGCATTCGCTCAAGGGGATATGGAAATAGTCGAGCATCTTGTCGATGCCCACACTCTTACTGCTACCGGCGGGAACCACGTCGGCAAACAGCGGATTCCAGCGCGTCGCCTCGCAATGGGGCAGGATTTTCATGAATTCCTGCTCCCGACCGGCTGTAAAGAAAGCTATCAGCTGATAGACGGTCTTCCCGCGTATCTCGCTGAGCGGCGCAATAGGCGGAGCGGGAAACTTCAGCAGCGAAAACATCTCCTCCACCTTGCTGTCAGTATAGTTCATATAAATCTGCTTTTCCTGAACGAAGGCACAGGGGAACGTCTCCACAGTTTCCATATAATGAATCAAAGACTCTATGTCGTCATCGGGGATATTGTGCCGATAGATCACCTCGTCTTCGCCGGCAAAGCAATAGCCGCCGTTGAGGGTGACGTAACCGTCAAACTTCAAATTGCCAAGGTTATTGATGGAAACGCGATGGCGACCCGTCGCGATAAACACCTTCACACCTTTCCCGCGCAGAATTTCGAGTGCCTCAACAGTGGAGCGGGGCACTTCGTGCGTCTTGAAACTCACCAATGTCCCGTCGATATCGAAGAAAACAGCCTTAACCATATTACTATTCTTAT
>CAVIFD010000143.1:3540-4930 GCA_963641545.1 bacterium
TGTAGCGCCACAGGTGCCAGTAGCCGCAAGCAACGGCATCAGCCTCTTCCTGCTGACTCTTGCCCATGCCTTTCTTCAGTCCGTGGTTGATACACGGAGCGTAGGCGATGATAAGCGACGGACCGTCGTAAGCCTCCGCCTCGCGGATGGCCTTCAGCGTCTGTGCCTGGTCTGCACCCATTGCAACCTGGGCAACATACACATAGCCGTAGGTCGTAGCCATCAAGCCGAGGTCTTTCTTGCGCACTCTCTTGCCTGCTGCGGCAAACTTGGCGATGGCTCCGATAGGTGTAGCCTTCGACGATTGACCGCCGGTGTTGGAATAAACCTCCGTATCCAAAACAAGAATATTGACGTTCTTGCCCGACGCAATGACATGGTCGAGACCTCCGTAGCCGATGTCGTATGACGCACCGTCGCCGCCGATGATCCACTGCGACCGCTTCACAAGATAGTGGCTGAGCGCAGAAATCTGCTTGCAGTGGTTACATTTCTCTTTGTTTGCCTCAACAATGGGGACAATCTTTGCAGCAAGCTCTTTCGTTTTGGCTGCGTCGTTTCGGTTTTCTATCCATTCGGAGAACAGACCCTTCAGTTCCGCAGGCGTGCAGTCTGCCGCAAGGGCATCGTTCATGACATTGACGATGCGGGCACGCATCTTCTCGCCTGCCAGCTCCATGCCGAGACCAAACTCGCAGAAATCTTCGAACAACGAGTTTGCCCAAGCCGGACCTTGCCCTTTCTCGTTCGTTGTATACGGAGTGGAAGGAACGGAACCGGAATAGATGGACGAACAACCCGTTGCGTTGGCAACCATTTCCCTGTCGCCGAAGAGCTGGGAGATAAGTTTCACATACGGAGTCTCGCCGCAGCCGGAGCATGCGCCCGAGAACTCGAACAACGGAGTTGCGAACTGCGAGTTCTTGACGTTGGCTGTGATGTCGACCAAATCCTGCTTGCTCGATACCTTCTCCACGCAGTATTGCCAAGCTGGAGCCTCGTCAAGCTGAGTATCCAAAGCAACCATCCGGAGAGCCTTGCCGCCTTTCTTGGGGTTGCCCGGACATACATCCGCACAGTTGCCGCAACCAAGGCAGTCGAGCACGTCGACCTGCATACGGAACTGCATACCTGCGAACTGCTTGCCCATGGCAGGTACAGTATCCTTAAACGGAGCAGCAGCCTGCTCGGCAGCGTCCAATACGAACGGACGGATAGCAGCGTGAGGACAAACATACGAGCACTTGTTGCACTGTATACAGTTGTCAGCCGTCCAAACCGGAACGAAGGCAGCCACACCGCGCTTCTCGTATTTGGCAGTACCCGGATGCCAAGTACCGTCTTCTATTCCCTTAAAGGCAGATACCTTCAAGAGGTCACCGTCCTGAAC
>CAVIFD010000144.1:0-4888 GCA_963641545.1 bacterium
CGCGGAACCGTCGCGGATAAATAAAAACCTTTTTCTTATCACGCGAAACTGTCGCGGATAAAGAAAGCGGACTTTCCGATTTCGCCGCAACCCCTTTATGGGGTTTGTTATACTTTTGCGGGCAGAAAAACAGTAAGATACAATCATAAGCATGATAAAGATATTCCCTACAGAGAAAGTAAAGGAGCTTGACAGTTATACGATCATGAACGAACCCGTCAGCTCCATAGATTTGGTGGAACGCGCTGCGGCGGCGTTCGTGCAGGAGTTTTGCCGCCACTGTTCGAAGCAGTCGCGCGTTGTCGTCTTCGCAGGACAAGGCAACAACGGTGCCGACGCGCTTGCCATTGCCCGACTTCTGAGAGACGAGAGCTACAGGGTGGAGACGTTCCTTTTCAACCCTACGGAGCATCTCTCGCCGGACTGCGAGACGAACAAACAGCGTTTGCTTGAGACGAAAGATGTGGAGTTTACGGAAGTAACCCAAGACTTCGAGCCGCCGATGCTGACGGAGCACGACATGGTGATTGACGGGCTTTTCGGCTCGGGGCTGAGCCGCCCTCTGACGGGAGGCTTCGCCGCCATGGTGAAGTATATCAACCAATCCGACGCGGAGGTTATATCCATCGACATCCCCTCGGGATTGTTCGGAGAAGACAATCACGGCAACGACACGGAGGCAATCATACGTGCCGACAGGACACTGACGTTCGGTTTCCCGAAGCTGTCGTTCTTTTTCCCCGAGAACGCAGGGTATGTGGGCGAGTGGAAGGTGCTCGACATAGGTATTCATCCCGATATTGTCAGCGCGACCCCTACGCCGTATATGATGGTGACGGAAGAAGATGTTGCGGAGGTGTTTCAGCCCCGCGAAAAGTTTGCCCACAAGGGAACGTTCGGTCATGCCCTTCTCATTGCCGGCAGCAAGGGGAAGATGGGCGCGGCACTGCTTGCGGCACGCTCGTGCCTCAGGAGCGGCTGCGGACTGCTTACCGTGCATATCCCGCAGCGCGGAGAGGTGATAATGCAGACTGCCTTTCCCGAGGCTATGGTCAGCTTCGACCAAAACGCGGACCACTTCACCTCCGTGCCCGAGACGGGAGCCTATTCAGCCATCGGCGCAGGTCCGGGGCTTGGGCAACACCTTGAGTCGGCTGCTGCCCTCGAACGTCTGCTGAAAACGACGAACAAGCCCCTTGTGCTCGATGCCGACGCACTCAACATCATCGCTTCCAACAACGACCTTATCAGCCACATCCCTGCGTACAGCATTCTCACGCCCCACCCGAAGGAGTTCGACCGCATTGCCGGAGAAAGTACCTGCATGGAGGAACGCCTGCAGAAAGCAAGGAGCTTTGCCTCGCAGCACAAGCTATGCGTCGTGCTGAAAGGAGCATATACAGCCGTATGCACGCCCGAAGGGTATGTATATTTCAACAGCTCGGGAAACCCGGGCATGGCTACGGCAGGCAGCGGCGATGTCCTGACAGGCATCATCCTCGGCTTGCTGGCAGAGGGCGTTGAGCCTGTGGCAGCTGCCGTAGCGGGTGTGTTCCTGCATGGTGCGGCAGGCGACCTTGCCGCCGCATACCGTTCCGAGGAGAGTATGATTGCCGGCGACATCACCGACATGCTGGGCAAAGCTTTCAAACAAATCAAATAAGAGCAGAGAGACATGAAACAATACAATTTCGACGAAGTGACAGATCGCCGCGGCACCAACTCGGTCAAATACGACAACCTGAAAGAGCTGTGCGGCAGAGACGACGTCCTTCCCCTTTGGGTGGCAGACATGGATTTTCGCACGCCTGACTTCATCATCAATGCCCTTCGCAAACGCCTCGAGCATGAGGTCCTCGGCTATACCTTCGCCTCGGACTCGTATTACAACAGCATAATCGAGTGGGTGCACTACAAACACAACTGGGCAATCCGCCGCGAATGGATCAGCTACATCCCTGGCATCGTGAAAGGCATCGGGTTTGCCATCCGGTGTTTCACCCGTCCGGGCGACAAGGTCATCATCCAGCCGCCCGTGTATCATCCCTTCCGCATCGTGCCCGAAAGCATGGGGCGCGAGGTGGTGTATAACCCGCTGCGTATCGTGGACGGCATCTACGAGATGGATTTCGAGCAGCTGGAGGCGGTTATCGACAGCCGGTGCAAAATGCTTATCCTCTGCAACCCCCACAACCCGGGCGGCATCGTCTGGAAGAAAGAAACACTCGTAAGGCTGGCAGAGATATGCTCGCGCCACAATCTGCTTGTCATATCGGACGAGATACACTCGGAGATGGCTTACCCGCAGTTTACGCACCATCCCTTTGCCACCGTCTCGGACGTAGCCGCCCGCTGCAGCATCACGTTCATGGCTCCCAGCAAGACGTTCAACATAGCCGGCATCGTCACCTCCTACTCCATCATCCCCGACGACAATATCCGCAAAACGTTCTACGACTTCCTCGCCGCCGGCGAGCTTGGCGACGGCACGATCTTCGCCTACACGGCAACAGAGGCAGCATACACCTACGGAGCCGAGTGGCTGCAACAGATGCGTATGTATGTCGTGGGGAACGTCCGCTTCGTGGACGATTTTCTCAAAAGGGAGCTGCCCGCGATAAAGGCTTATCCCCCGCAGGCGTCTTTCCTCGTATGGCTCGATTGCCGCGCTTTGGGATTGAGTCAGGAAGAGCTGGTCAGCCTCTTCTGCGACAAGGCAGGCTTGCTGCTCAACGACGGGAGCATGTTCGGTCCCGGCGGCGAAGGCTACATGCGTCTCAACGTCGGCTGCCCCCGCAGCATCCTCGCCTCCGCCCTCAACTCACTGAAGACGGCAGTGAAAGAACTCACGACACTTTAGCGGGAGTTTTCTTTATGTTGAGCCTGTGATGCGGATAGTCGTAGCGGATGATCATATCGGATATCTCCCAGGCTTCTTTTGCCCTGCGGATACTCTCTTCCGATACGCCTGTCGTATCTCCTACGATATTGAAAAGAGGGTCGACGCCGAAGCCCTGTTTATCGGGGCAGAATATGCTCTCGCCCATTCCTCTCCACCGGTAACCGTTCAGCCCGAGCAGATCAAGCAGCGTCGGATAGACATCCACCTGCCCCATCACCTTGTCGTAGTGCATGCCGCGCGGCGCATTCAGGATAATAAGCGGGACAAACGCCTTGTCCGACACGATACGTCGCCCCACAGGATCGCTGCACAGAGCCTTACGGACTGTCCCCAACGCCTCGTGGTCGCCCATGATCACAACCAACGTGTTGCGGAAACGTTCGTCCCTTTTGAGCTTCGCGACGAACTCGCCTATTGCCCTGTCGGTGTAGTTTGCCATCGTCATATAATTGCGCAGCACCTCAGGGACATCCGGCGAGAAGGAGACCCGCTTCAACGAGTCCGGCAGGATGAATGGATTGTGCCCCGAATAGGTGACGCACTGCACCAGTGTGTTCCCCGCCTCATCCCACACCTCGTTCCGTCTTATCTTGCCTAAGCACTGACGCAAGAAGGCACGGTCGCCCACCTGTGAGCGCGAACCGACAGGCTCTTCCTGCACAAAACAACGCTTCGAGACCAAACTGTCGTAGCCCAACGCCGGAGTTATTATGCACTGGTTCCACACCATCGGCTTGTCCGTCGTCAGACTATACGCCTTGGCTCCCTTGTGTGCTTCTTTGAAGGCTTTCACGAGGGAAGGATAGTATGTGTCGGGAAACTTGATGCTATACGCTCCGGAGCTGATTGGCAACAGCCCCGTCACCATCAGCAGCTGGGCATCAATCGAACGCCCGCCTTTCACCTGCGACAGGACATGAGGGGCATATATCACCGTCGTGTCGGCAACAATCTCGTTCAGATACGGCGTAAGCTCCTGACCTTCCACCGTCTTGTTGAGCACCCAGCTCTCCAACGACTCTGCCAGGATTATGACGCAGTTGCCTTTGGGACGGAACGGCGGCAACGCGGATTCATTCTCCGCCTTCCCTGCCAACCATGCATCGACGCGAGCCTCCACCTCGGGCGTATAGACAGCCTTGTCGCAGATATAATCGTAGTAAAGAGACGCGAAAACGGTATACATCGGGACGCTGCACGTATGCAGATAGGCATCCTGCAACCTCTCGTACTCAGCCTTGAAACCGTTCCGGCACCAAAGACGAATCGCCGGAACGACAGCCACCAAAGCCATCAACGCCACGCAGCGGACAAAGGCAACACTTCCGCTACACTCCGCCTCGTGCCGCCCTTTGCCCTTGCGCCACCACAAAATGCCCGCAGCAATCGTAGACAAAGGGAAAAACACGTCCGCCGCCTCGAGGCTGTCCAACACGCTGCCGGTGAAATCAGACAGATTACTTACAAGCAAATAGCTGTCCAAGGGTATCGCCGTGAAATAAGTACGGAAATACATAAGGTTGGAAACGAGCAGACAATCCAACAGAACACATATCGCCAACGTCGCCTTCACGGCACGAAAGCAAACCTGCGGCAGGAGCAATACGAGACATACAAACGCCGTAACAAAATAGGTCTCGACCTTTGAAAACGGAGTGAAGGTGGACATCATGCACCAAAGCAAATCAAACCACATAAACTTCAGATACAAGACGGCAAAGAACATCCCTGTCAACTTCTGCGGGAAGAAAAAGTCTCTCAGCTTGGAAAACCTCATCGCCAATAACCTCTTTATAAATCTATTCATTTTGATCCCTTTTTGTTTCCCCTGCCTCCTTCGGAAAGGCTCGCAAAACAAAATTGCGGGCAAATGTACAAAAAGTGTTTACGCCGCGACCAGGGGGTGAAACATCTTTTTCCGTGGGCACCGCCACCCCGACGCGGGATCTCACACTCAACTCTGCACATTTCTTTCAAAAACAGTAC
>CAVIFD010000145.1:0-1649 GCA_963641545.1 bacterium
AGCATCTCATTCCCTGTCATGGTGGACTCCGATCCGCCATCTCATCCTCCACGCTACTATTAAAAGAAATGTACAGAGTTAGCGTGAGATCCCGCGGTGGCGACGGTTCCCCCAACACGGGGATGGGAACCCGGGGTCCGCCATGACATGCTTTGAGGGGCGCGGGATGACAACGGCGGGAAGCTGACGGCGCATGAAAAAAGGCAATCACTTTTCGGTAACTGCCTCTGTCTTTTTGTAGCGAGACCCGGGATTGAACCGGGGACCTCATGATTATGAATCATGCGCTCTAACCAGCTGAGCTATCTCGCCATCATTTCTTTTTTACCGCCTCGGCTGCCTTCGCCGCCTTTGCTGCCAACCTCCCTTGATTGACGGCGCGAAGGTAGATGTTATTTTTAATCTGCACAATGTTTTCAAGAAAAAAACTTCCGGCGTTGGATATGTCAATCATTGTGGATACCTTGCGCAAAATAATTTAAAAAGGAAGATGGGAAAAGAGAAGTTTCATATCGAATACATTTTCGATAAGGTTTCACGACGGAGTTTGTGGAATTGCATTGCGACCCCTCAAGGGCTGTCGACATGGTTTGCCGATGATGTGTCGATAAAGGGCAACCGTTTTGTTTTCAGATGGAACAAAGAAGAGCAGGAAGCAGAAGTGCTTCAGACGAAGCAGGAGGTAAGCATCCGCTACCGCTGGGAGGACGAAGAAGACAGCGACGCCTATTTCGAGTTTTTGATCCACACCACGGAGCTTACGAGAGCCACCACGCTCGAGGTGGTCGACTTTGCCGAGCCTGACGAACAGAAAGACTCTATCAACCTGTGGAATTCGCAGGTCGACGTGTTGAAGCGAACGCTTGGCATTTAGGTTGTTTTAGAGAGTCGCCCGAATTGCCACTATCGTTTTTTGCGCTACTTTTGCCGCGGTCAATCCGCGGGGATAGGTTAAGGTGAAAATAAAACGGTTATACACATTTATGCTGCAGACTTTCCTGCCGTTGTTCGTTATGACCTTCGGCATTTGTCTGTTTATCGTGCTCATGCAGTTCCTTTGGAGGTACATCGACGATATGGTCGGAAAGGGGCTGAGCATTCCCATCCTCGGCGAGATGTTTTTCTATGCAGCGTTGTCGCTTTTCCCATTGGCACTTCCGCTATCCATCCTGCTGTCGTCGCTCATGACATTCGGAAACCTTGGCGAACGCTTGGAGCTGCTTGCCATGAAGTCGGCAGGCGTATCCCTTGAACACATCATGCGTCCTTTGGTTGCGACCGTCGTGGTCATCAGCATCGGGGCTTTCTTCTTTCAAAACAATGTGATGCCTGTTGCGCAGGTCAAGCTATACTCGCTGCTCTATTCCATTCGTCAGAAATCGCCCGAGCTGGACATTCCGGAAGGTGTTTTCTATGGAGAGATAACGGGATACAACGTATATGTAAAGGAAAAGGACAAGACCGGTCTGCTTCGCGACATTATGATTTACGACTATTCGAAAGGGTTCAGCCGAACGAGCGTGATTGTTGCCGATTCGGGCAGGCTCAAGATGTCGGCAGACAAGATGTTTCTTGTATTGTCGCTTTCGGGAGGAGAGTCGTTTGAGAATATCGAAGGTGCCGGCAGTGGTGGCAAGAAAACGCATGTG
>CAVIFD010000145.1:1659-3636 GCA_963641545.1 bacterium
CGCATGTGCCATATCAGAGAGAGTCGTTCAGCACAAAGGAGCTGTTGATTGAGTTCGACGCCAACTTCTCGCGCACCGACGAGTCGCTTTTGGCAAACCAATATATAGGTAAGCGGTTGGACGATCTTCAGCTGTCTATCGACTCCATGAGCGTGAGGCTCGACAGCATCAAGGCAATAAATGCAAAGAGCGTCTACGACATGTCGTATCGCAAGACCTTCTCTCCCGCCAAAAGAGAGCAGGAGGCTGCCTTAGGAGCGGCACTTGCGGACGAAGATGCAGACCTGCCGATTGCAGTGGCGGATAAGCCGCAAAAGCCGGCGGGCATCGTCAACATCGACAGTCTTTACCTGGCAAAAAGCGCGGGAGAACAGGCTGCACTGCTTGTACGGGCAAAGTCGAACATAGAAAGCGTGAAGGCAGACTACTATTTCAAAGCTGCCACGCAGGGAGACGAAGCCTACAAGCTGCGTCGCCACAAGACGGAATGGCACAAGAAGTTCACACTCTCGTTTGCATGTATGGTGTTCTTCTTCATCGGTGCACCGCTGGGAGCCATCATACGCAAAGGCGGATTGGGCGTGCCTGTCGTCATATCCGTCATCCTGTTCATCTTCTATTACATCGTGGACAATATCGGGTTCAAGATGGCACGCGACGGGATATGGCAGGCATGGGAAGGGATGTGGCTGAGCTCGGCAGTGCTGGCTCCGCTTGGCATATTTCTCACCTACAAGGCTGTTAACGACAGTGTGATACTTAACCCCGACACCTACATAGACGCCGTGAAGCATTTCATCAGCCACGTTGGCAACATGAAAAGGAGAAGAGAAAATCAATCATTTGAAAACTAAATACCGGAAAGCGATATGAGCGAAATCAAACTGAACACCATCGAAGAAGCGATAGAAGATTTTCGTGAAGGGAAGTTTATCATCGTGGTGGATGATGAAGACCGCGAGAACGAGGGCGACTTCATTGTGGCAGCGGAAAAGATAACCCCCGAGAAAGTAAACTTCATGCTGACATACGGGCGAGGCGTATTGTGCGCCCCGATAACGGAAGAACGCTGCCGAGAGCTGGAGCTCGACATGCAGGTTGCGGTAAACACATCCATGCTCGAGACTCCGTTCACCGTGACTGTCGACAAGTTGGGCGGAGGATGCACCACAGGCGTTTCAATGAGCGACCGCTGCGCAACGATCCGTGCTTTGGCAGACAAAGACACCAAACCTTCGGACCTCGGGAGACCGGGGCATATCAATCCCTTGCGTGCCCGTTCGCGCGGAGTGCTTCGCAGAGCCGGACATACGGAAGCTGCAGTTGACCTGGCTCGTCTCGCAGGGCTTTACCCTGCCGGCGCATTGATAGAGATAATAAACGAAGACGGAACGATGGCTCGGCTTCCGCAGCTCATGGAAGTATCAAGGAAGTTCGGCATAAAAATCATCTGCATAAAAGACTTGATTGCCTATCGCCTGAAGACGGAGTCGATTGTAGAAGGTGGCGAGGAGGTGGATATGCCTACGCAGTACGGGCACTTCCGTCTTATCCCGTTTCGGCAGAAAGCCGGCGGACTGGAGCATATCGCACTGATAAAAGGAGACCTCTCGGGCGACGAGCCTGTGCTTGTGCGCGTGCATTCGTCTTGCGCGACAGGCGACATCTTCGGATCGCTGCGCTGCGAGTGCGGAGAGCAGCTTCATCACGCCATGCAGATGATCGAAAGGGAAGGACGCGGCGCGATTGTCTACCTCAACCAGGAAGGACGCGGCATCGGACTTATGGACAAGATAAAGGCATATAAACTCCAGGAAGAAGGGCTCGACACGGTGGATGCCAACCTTCACCTCGGGCATCTGGCAGACGAGCGCGACTATGGCGTGGGTGCACAGATACTGAAACATATCGGCATCACGAAAATGCGCCTTCTCACAAACAATCCCATAAAGCGCGTAGGGCTTGAGGCATACGGAC
>CAVIFD010000145.1:3646-4886 GCA_963641545.1 bacterium
GACTGACCATTGTCGAGAACGTCCCCATCGAAATCACCCCCAACAAATACAATGAGTTCTACATGAAGACAAAAAAAGAGCGCATGGGGCACACTCTGCATAACATCAAATAATAACAACATACTGTCATGACACAAGTTTCAGATCGTTTGGCGAGTCTCTCGCCTTCCGCCACGTTGGCGATGTCGCAAAAAAGTGGTGAACTAAAAGCACAGGGCATTGACGTTATCAACCTCAGTGTCGGAGAGCCGGATTTCAACACTCCGGACCATATAAAGGAAGCTGCCAAGAAGGCAATAGACGAAAATTACTCGCGCTACTCTCCCGTAGCGGGCTATCCTGCACTTCGCAATGCCATCGCCACCAAACTAAAAAACGAAAACGGCTTGGACTATACGGCGGCGCAGATCTCATGTGCGAACGGAGCAAAACAGTCTGTCTGCAACACCATTCTGACGCTGGTAAACCCGGGCGACGAAGTGATTATCCCTGCGCCATACTGGGTAAGCTATCCTGAGATGGTGAAGCTCGCCGAGGGGGTGCCCGTAATCGTTTCGGCAGGCATCGAGCAGAACTTCAAGATCACACCCTCCCAACTCGAGGCTGCCATAACCCCAAAGACGAAAGCACTCATCCTTTGCTCGCCGTCGAACCCGACAGGCTCGGTTTACAGCTCCGCCGAGCTGTCTGCCTTGGCAGATGTGCTGAAGAAACATCCGGACATCATCGTCGTTGCCGACGAGATATACGAGCATATCAACTACGTAGGCGGGCATAGCAGCATTGCGTCTGTGGAAGGCATGAAAGAGCGCACGGTCATCGTGAACGGAGTGTCGAAAGCTTACGCCATGACCGGATGGCGCATCGGTTTCATTGCAGCTCCGGAGTGGATCGTAAAGGCGGTGAACAAACTTCAGGGGCAATACACCTCCGGACCTTGCTCGGTGTCGCAGAAAGCTGCGGAAGCAGCCTACACCGGCTCGCAGCAGCCCGTAGAGGATATGCGCAAGGCTTTCGAACGTCGCCGCGACCTCATCGTCGCCCTCGCGAAAGACATCCCGGGCTTTGAAGTGAACAAACCCGAAGGCGCGTTCTATCTCTTCCCCAAGTGCAGCCATTACTTCGGCAAAACCGATGGCAACACCACCGTGAAGAATGCCGACGACCTCGCGATGTATCTCCTGGAAACGGCGCACGTTGCCTGCGTGGGCGGAACCTCCTTCGGCTCGCCCGAATGCAT
>CAVIFD010000146.1:0-2670 GCA_963641545.1 bacterium
ACTCCCGACACCTGGTTTTGGAGACCAGTGCTCTACCAACTGAGCTACTTCCGTAAAATAGCCAGCCTATAAAAGACCGGCTACTTTTTGTGCTTATGAATTAGTTTTCCAATTCTGTAATCTGACCAGCACCTACCGTACGACCACCTTCGCGGATAGCGAAACGGAGACCTACATTACATGCCACCGGATATATCAACTCAACATCGATTGTTACATTATCACCCGGCATAACCATTTCTGTCCCTTCTGGAAGTGTTATCTCTCCAGTCACATCCAACGTACGGATATAGAACTGAGGACGATATTTGTTATGGAATGGAGTATGACGACCTCCCTCTTCCTTCTTCAAGATATAAACCTCAGCCTTGAAACGAGAGTGTTCTTTAACCTGACCCGGATGGCAAATCACCATACCACGCTTAACTTCATTTTTATCTATACCACGAAGCAACAAGCCAACGTTATCACCAGCTTCACCCTGATCCAGTAACTTACGGAACATCTCTACACCAGTAACCACAGACTTCTTTCCGTCTGCGCCCAAACCTATAATCTGAACCTCATCACCAACCTTAACGATTCCTGTTTCTATACGACCAGTCGCAACAGTTCCACGACCAGTTATCGAGAACACATCCTCGATCGGCATCAAGAACGGTTTGTCCACTTCACGCGGAGGCAGCGGAATCCACGTATCACAAGCATCCATCAATTCCATAATTTTTGCCTCCCATTTCGGATCACCGTTCAATGCACCTAGTGCAGAGCCACGAATAAACGGAGTGTTGTCTCCATCGAAGTCATAGAAAGAAAGAAGTTCTCTCATTTCCATTTCGACCAACTCCAACATCTCCTCGTCGTCCACCATATCACACTTGTTCATAAAAACGACCAATCTCGGAACGTTTACTTGACGTGCCAACAAGATATGTTCGCGAGTCTGCGGCATCGGTCCGTCTGTTGCTGCCACCACAATAATCGCACCATCCATCTGAGCAGCACCAGTCACCATGTTTTTCACGTAGTCGGCGTGACCCGGACAGTCAACGTGTGCATAGTGACGATTAGCCGTCGAATATTCAACATGCGCCGTGTTAATTGTAATACCTCTTTCTTTTTCTTCTGGGGCATTGTCAATAGAATCGAACGAACGTAATTCCGAAAGACCTTGCTTTGCCAACACCGTTGTAATAGCAGCCGTCAAAGTTGTTTTACCGTGGTCAACGTGACCAATCGTACCAATGTTAACATGTGGTTTCGATCTGTCAAATTTCTCTTTTGCCATAACTTAATTGCTTTTTATTTGATTAATGATCATATCCTAAATACCATTGAGCCGGTGCCGAGACTTGAACTCGGGACCTCTTCCTTACCAAGGAAGTGCTCTACCGCTGAGCTACACAGGCATACTCTAAGACCGGAAGACGAAACTCAAACACTCTATCCTCAACCTAAAAGATCTACCACCCTGTCAACCTTGCAACTTCCGCAACTACAAACAGAGTAGGCCTAACACGAATCGTCTTACCTGTGGGCAGTGATGGATTCGAACCACCGAAGGCGAAAGCCAGCTGAGTTACAGTCAGCCCCATTTGGCCACTCTGGTAACTGCCCATGACTGCTTTTTTCAATTGCGGTGCGAAGGTACTGCTATTTTTGATACCGACAAACATTCAGGCAGAAAAATGTGCCATTTTCAACGCTGTCACCGCCGCTTCGTCACCTTTGTTTCCGTATCTGCCACCTGCACGGTCTTCCGACTGCTGCATATTGTCGGTTGTCAACATTCCGAAAATGAAAGGTATATCATACATAAGATTGAGCTCCGTTATACCCTGCGTCACACCCGAACATACGTAATCGAAATGAGGCGTGTCGCCTCTCACAACGCAACCCAGGACGATAACGGCATCCACCTCTTTTGTTTCCGCCATACGTTTGGCTCCGAAAGTAAGCTCGAAACTCCCGGGCACGCGCTTCACGTAGATATTCTCCGGTTTGACGCCATGCTTTTCCAATGTGTTGCAAGCACCTTCAAGCAATCGCTCGGTGATATGCTTGTTCCATTCTGCCACAACAATACCGAAAGATTTTTCTGCGCCACTCGGGACGCTGCTGAAGTCGTAGTCCGATAAGTTCTGATAAGCTGTTGCCATAATTCCTACCCATTAGAAAAAAAATGAAAGGGTGTCCGTTTTTACAAGACACCCTCTCACCCAATTTATTACATAAAAAATCAAAAAGTACTCTCAGTACGAAGAAGCGCGAGCGATATACTTGTCGATATCGGCAGCTTCCATTGAGTTGAAATATTTTTCCTTGATAGCAGTATATGCCTTGACTGCGTTGTCGTACTGCTTCAAGTTTTCGTATGCGAGACCTGCTTTTTTCAGGTAAACAGGGCTTATCACTTCGTTGTCTGCTTTCTTTGCAGCCTTCTCGAAATATCCGACACCTTCTTTCACGTTGCCCATATTCACATAGCAATCGCCAACAAGCCCGATGATAGCCGGAGAAATCATGCTATCGTCTCCGCTGAACGATTTCAGCCTGCCCAAAGCTTTCTCCGTTTCACCCATCTTGAAATAGCAGATACCGGCATACGCTTTTGCCAGATTTCCGGAAGCCGTACCTCCGTATTGGTCGATAGTCCCCTCGAAGCCTATG
>CAVIFD010000146.1:2680-4848 GCA_963641545.1 bacterium
AGCCTATGTAGTCGACACCGTTGCCGTTCAACGCCAAATTGAAAGAGTCTCTGGCAAAATATTGCTCACCTTTGAACATCGCCGCAGCAGCTTTCTTCTCTTGAGGAATCAAATATCCATGCTTGAAACCCAAAATTGCTCCGACAATAACCACAACAGCCACGATTCCGTAAATAATTTTCTTCGAATTATTCTCGATGAACTGTTCCGACCGCGAAACAAATTCCCCTACTTCCAACTCTGCACCGGTGCTCTTTTCCTTAGTAGCCATATATGTATTACAGTTGTTTACTATCCTTTGCCGATCGATGTCGGCAATACTTTCACGGCGCAAAAGTAGTTTTTTTACTAATACAACCCACGCTTAGAAGTATATTTTTTAATTTTGTACCGCTCAATACGGCACAGATGATACTCAAGAAGCTATCCATTCTCAATTACAAGAACATTCTTCAGGCGGAAGCCGCTTTCTCTCCCAAGATGAATTGTTTCTTCGGAAACAACGGGATGGGGAAGACAAACCTGATGGATGCCATCTATTACCTCTCGTTCTGCAAAAGTCATATCAACACGCCGGACAGCCAAATCATAAACAAAGACGGGGAGATGTGTGTTGTTCAAGGGACGTACGACTATGACGGGCGGGCGGAAGAGATATTTTGCGCCATCCGCCGTCGGCAGAGGAAACAGTTCAGACGCAACAAGAAGGAATACGACAAGCTGTCCGACCATATCGGGCTTCTGCCATTGGTGATGGTCTCTCCGGCAGACTCCGACCTGATCCGTGGAGGCAGCGACGAGCGTCGCCGCTTCTTGGATCTGATCATCTCGCAGCACGACAAGCAATATCTGCATGCGCTCATACAATACAACAAAGCACTGCTGCAGCGCAACGTGCTTCTTAAAAACCAGAACAGGGACGCATCGCTCTACGATGTACTGGAAATGCAGATGGGAAGGTACGGGCAGAGTGTTTTTGAAAAGAGACGGCAGATGGTCGAACGCTTTATCCCGATCTTTGGCGAGTATTACCGGACGATCTGCCGTTCCACGGAACAAGTCGGGCTGCAATACGTCTCGCAGTTGGAGGACAGAGATCTGACCGAGTCGTTGGCAGCAGACCGCGAGCGCGACCGATTGTTGGGATTTACTTCCTGCGGCATACATAAGGACGACTTGGAAATGACACTGGACGAGACTCTGATACGCAGGGTTGGTTCGCAGGGGCAAAACAAAACCTACCTGATTGCTCTGAAGCTGGCTCAGTTTGCTTTCCTCTCCCGCGAAGGAAGCACCACGCCGATACTGTTGCTCGATGATATTTTCGACAAGCTGGACGCTGCGCGGGTGGCAGAGATCATCGAGATAGTAAGTGGCGAGGGCTTCGGACAGATATTCATCACAGACACAAACCGCAAATACCTCGACGAGATACTTGCGGCAATGGGTGGCGACTATGCCTTGTTTCGTGTGGAGCAGGGCGAAGTGCAACCAATGGAGGAAAGGCATCCGAGATGAGACGGAAGAACACGCAGACATTGGGCGAAGTGCTTAAAGACTTTTTCGAAAGCAACGCCACGCTCCGCGAAAAGATATTGGAGACAAGAGTGGAACGCGCATGGAAAGAGGTGCTCGGACCGATGGTCATGCAATATACGCGCAGTGTGTATGTGCGGGGACATATATTATATGTATCGCTGACTTCTTCCGTGCTGCGAAACGAACTCACCTTGTGCCGCGAACGGTTGGTGAAGAGCTTGAACGAACATGCCGGTGCTACGGTCATTCGCGACATTGTCATCCGCTGACATATTCATCTCTCCTTCTTCCACGCTTAGTCCTGACTTTCCAACGACGGGACGGACTTTCCTTCACGGATAATGCTGACAGCACGCAGCAGGGTGGGGTCGTCTTTCTGGAAGATGGGATAAAACCCGTCTTCGTCGAAGAAGTTTCTCACGATGTAGGCGTGCAGCTGGTTTTCAATCAGCTTACCCGAGATGTTAATCAAGGCAGGGCGTTTCCGTATGCCTTTCGTCACCGCAAAGTTGGTGAAGTCGCTCAGCAGAGGCTGCGTCTTCAGGTAGGAATACAGTTCCTGATAGGTGGCAAACGACGACAGCATGTCGCGATTGCGGAAAGAATACTCAAGAGCATACAAGCTGAGC
>CAVIFD010000147.1:0-366 GCA_963641545.1 bacterium
GTTAAACTGATCTGCTTTACAGCTTCTCTGAACCGGGTTACACCTGTTCCCCCATTCAACTGTTTTGCTTTACACGTTCACTAATTCGGTTTACGCATCTTCCTCCGGCGCGCCGGAAATATTAACTTTTCCCCCGCCACATGTCACACCCCATCCGTTTTTACGTACTTTTACGCTCGGATTAGGAGATTTATCCTAAAGAAATTCACTAAACACATTGGTAGTTATGAGAAGAGAATACCTGTTTGCGGCGTTGGCTGCGGTGTCGTTTTTGTTCGGTTCTTGTGATAATGGCGTAAAAGAGAGCGGGGCAATGGATGTTGTCGGAAAGTATGTGATTCATTTTAATGAACCGCCTAAGAATAT
>CAVIFD010000147.1:450-4847 GCA_963641545.1 bacterium
CAGTTTTTTATGTGGCAAGGAACGACTTCTGGCGGCTGAAATCGGGCTATGCCGAGCCGTCGCCATTGGTGTTGGGCAAGGTGGAGCTGACCGTTCCCGAGCTTGAAGGAGGCTCATATTCCATAGAGCAATGTCTTGCGGATGCCACAACGTCGGCTCGTTTCACAAAGGGCGATTTGTCGTTTTTCTACAAAACCTATGTCTCTGCCACGGAAGACATGATGGTGCTTGAGATGCGCATGACGGGGCGGAAGGAGTTGAGTGTGGATATGAAGCTTTCTCCCGTAGGCGAGAAGGAATTTAGTCGGAGGAATACGGAGGAAGAAGAATGCATCCATCTTGGCGAGATTGATTGCGGCGTGACGGAAGACGGCATTCATTATCTCTCCAGGGCGTTTTCGGATTCTGTGGATATACCGACAAAATCTGCCATGGCAATGAAACCGGGCGGAGACAATAGCGGGAAGCTTGTCCTGAAAGAAGGTGAGACGCAGCGTGTGTTGCTTGCTTTCTCCGGCAACTTCAAGAGCGACGATTGCGTGAAGGCTGTGACAGATAAAGTAAAAGCCAAAGACGATTCTGCACTGAAGACGATGGCAAGCGAGCATAAGGCATGGTGGAAGAACTATTGGGAGAAGTCGTATGTCTGCCTCCCCGACAGCGTGATAGAGAAACAGTATTACCTGTCGCTCTACGGAATAGCGTCGAGCAGTCGTGATTTGAACTTCCCGCCGGGTATCTTCGGCACATGGGTTACACGGGAATATCCGTCCTGGGGCGCGGACTATCATCTGAATTATAATCACATGGCTCCTTACTACGGTTTGTATTCTTCCAACCGCATAGAGCAGGCAGATCCGTATTACGCGCCGCTGCTTGCCTTTATGCCGAGGGGTAAATACTATTCCGAGAAGGTTGCTTCGATACCCGACGGCATATTGCTGCCTGTCGGCATTGGTCCTCTCGGGATAGAGTCTACCAACAGAAACCACCTTATGGATAAGTATCATTACGATTGGATGATTAGGAGTGGAAACGTTGAAGGCGGAGGTCTGTTTTGGGGGCAGAAGAGCAATGCAGCTTATGCGGTGGTCAATCTCTCCATGCAGTTCTATCACACGTGGGACAAAGCATTTACAGAAAAGGTATATCCTTTTGTAAAAGCCGTTGCCACGTTTTGGGAGCACTACCTCACCAAGGAAGGCGACCGCTATGTCATCTACAACGATGCCATCCACGAAGGGACGGTCGGCGACAAGAATCCGGTGCTCTCTTTGGGGCTTGTCCGCATGGTGATGCAGACGGCAATAGACATGAGCGAGTATTTGGGTGTGGATAGCGACAAACGGGACGTTTGGGCGGAAAGGCAGGCACATCTGTCGGATTACCCCTTGCAGGAAAGGGACGGGCGGACAGTGTTCCGCTACACCGAAGACGGCTATAGCTGGTGCGACGGAAACACACTGGGTATTCAGCACATCTATCCGGTCGGTCAGATTGGTCTCGAGAGCGATCCGAAGCTGCTGAAGGTTGCATACAACACGTTAGACGTCATGCAGCGTTGGCTCGACACGAACGGAAGCAACAGCTTCTTCCCCGCTGCCGTGCGGATAGGTTACAATCCGGACACCATACTGATGCGCCTGAACGAATATTCAAGGCATACTTACCCTAACGGATTCCAGCTAAACAATCCGCATGGCGTAGAGAACCTGAGTACGGTGCCCAACACCATAAACGAAATGCTTTGTATGGGACATCAGGACATTGTTCGCGTCTTCCACATCTGGCCCAAAGATCGGGATGCTTCGTTTCACAATATAAGGGTAGAAGGCGCGTTCCTTGTTTCAAGCGAACTGAAAGGCGGGAACGTCACCTTCCTGACCTTGAAGAGTGAGAAAGGTCGCAGTCTTACATTGCAGAACCCGTGGAAAGGGAAAAAGGTGGAGATCCGTAGCGGGACATCGGGGAAAAACATCATGGAGGGAGAGTTCATTTCGATGAAAACAGAGCCCGGACAAACCTACGAGTTTGCACCGGTGGAATAGTCCATTAAAATGGGAGAGATATATCGGTGCTCAAAGTTTCGTCGCGACAGACTTGGAATAAAATATGTTACATTTGCATCCGTTAAGGAATCATTCTTGACACACAACATGTATGCAAATATCCGACGAGAGCTTATGGGAACTATGTTTAACGGGGAATAGGGCGGCATTCAAAGAAATCTACTGCCGCTTTTATTCCTTGCTATACGGTTATGGTTCCAAGTTGGTTTCGGATCAGGATATGGTGAAAGACTGCATACAGGAGGTTTTTATCAAACTGATTCAGAACCATAGCTCCCTTTCCTCCACTCAGAGTGTAAGAGGATATCTGATGAAAGCTCTGCGGAACAAGTTGTACGACACATTGGAAAAAGAGCGACCGACCGACGACATATCTCTTTATGAAGAAACATTCATCGCAGACGAATTGTTCCCTTTGCTTTCTTTTGACGATTCTGCCGAAGATTGTCGAGCCAAACGTTTGATGGAGGTCTTCTGTGAGTTGTCTCCCCGTCAGCAGGAGATTGTATACCTTTATTATGTGAATGAACTGAGACATGAAGAAATTGCCGAGCTTATGGGGATAAATTATCAGTCAAGTAAAAATTTGTTGTTTAGAGCGTTGTCTAAGCTGAGAGAGCTGTACTTAAAAAATACTTGATTTTTGTTCCGAAAGTTTGAGTACCAAATGCCATCCTCTCCGTAATGGTGGTAAAAGAGAGTACTCATGAATAAAAGATACAAAACAGAATTAGGGAAGAAATCGTTTGAGCGAGCCGGATGGGCTTTGCTTCGGAAAGTGCGCCAAGCGGAAAAAAGAGACTTGTCGGATACGTTAGATTCATGGCAGGAGATAGAAGCACGTTTGAAAAAGCCTCGTGTTACTTTCAGGGGAGGGTATGTCCGTCGTGCTGTCTCCATTGCGGCATCTGTTGCCGTCCTTCTTTCGGTGGGTGTCTGTTATTGGATGGAGTCAGGGAAAGAGTCATCGTTGTCACTCGCTTTACTGCAGGATGATGTGTTTTCTTTAACGGAAAACGAAGTCGTTTTGATAGAGAACGAGAACCGTATACAGTTGGAAGACGAATCGTCTATCCGGTATGATACTCGGGGCAAATCCAATGTGGAAGAAAATATCGTCGGGAGAGACATAATAGAGGAGAGAAAGGAAAAGGGCGAAGAAATCAATCAGATTATTGTGCCTAAAGGCAAAAGAGTGGATATTACTTTCTCTGATGGGACGAGGATGTATGTGAATGCAGATACGCGTGTTTTCTATCCTGCAGTATTCAAGAAAGACAAGAGGGAGATTGTTGTGGAGGGTGAGGTTTACTTGGATGTGGTAAAAGACCCTTCACGACCGTTTATAGTCAAAGCGAACGGCTTTGATGTGAAGGTGCTTGGTACGCAGTTTAATGTTTGTGCATATAAGGGCGATGCGTCGGCATCTGTCGTTTTGGTTAACGGACGGGTGGAGGTTAGCTCCGGTGAAAACGGCAGATCCATACTCTCTCCTAATCAGATGATTGAAATAAACGAAAAAGGCACGAATGTGAAGAATGTGGATGTTTTCGAATATATCTGCTGGAAGGATAATATGATGATGCTGAACGATCGAAAAGTGGGGGAGACGCTGGACAGGTTGTCACGTTATTACGGACGTAAGATTTTGTATGATGAGGAGATCGGGAATATTCCTATTTCCGGAAAATTGGACTTGCGGAAAAATATGGAAGATGTCATCAATATCGTATGCCAGTCTTTGTATCTACGGTATAAGACAGATGCTGAAAACAATATAATAATTTCAAAATAGAATGCCTATGTGAAAGACACTGAATTAAAAAAGAACCGAACGATACGGGAATATCATCCGGTTCCATTGTTTTTGTTTAATCTATCAATTTATGTATCAAAGAAAAACGTTACAAATGTATGGAAAAGAATGAAGATTACAGCCGAATGCCGGCTCATTTTCTCAAAAGTATGTGTTTGGCTCTGTGCCTGATTGGAGGTGGCGGATCTGTTGCCTATGCTGCAGGATCGACCTATGCAGAGCAAACCACATTGACGGTCCGTATGAATAATCGGACGGTGAAGGATGTGTTTAATTACATCGAGAAGAACAGTGAATTTATTTTTGTGTATCATGGTTCGAACATTGATCTGAGCAGAAAGGTGAATGTGGATGTACGTAACCAGTCGGTTGAGACAATACTGAACGAAATGTTCGCAGGAACAGACGTTGAGTATATCATCAACGACCGGCAGATCATTGTTCGAAAGAGTGGAACGGAGACTGAGGAATTGACGGTTGCTGTAGCGCAGCAACAGAAAAAACAGGTCACC
>CAVIFD010000148.1:0-4838 GCA_963641545.1 bacterium
GAGGTAAACTCTGTAAAAGGCGAAAAGCCTGTTTACAGTGGCTTGTTTATTTGCCACGACTGGAAAAACAAAGCCGATATAAAAGATCCCGAAGGGCACGGTCTGCTCCCGTCGGAGATAGAAGAGGCTGTCCGCGGGTCGATGGAAGCCGGAGCGGCAGGTGTGGCTCTGTTTACACCCGGCGACATGACCGACGAGCACTGGAAGGCTTTCGACAAGGCAATCCATCAAACGTATAGCGTAAAGAAATAAAAGAGATATACCTATTTGATATGAGTTTAAGAATTATTGTTTTAGCGAAGCAGGTTCCGGACACACGTAATGTGGGGAAGGATGCGATGAAAGAAGACGGGACAATCAATCGTGCCGCTCTTCCTGCCATCTTCAACCCCGAAGACCTGAACGCATTGGAGCAGGCATTGCGCCTGAAAGATACCTATCCGGGGTCTACCGTCACTCTGCTGACGATGGGGCCGGGACGTGCTGCAGAGATCATCCGCGAAGGGCTGTACCGCGGAGCCGATGGCGGCTATCTGCTGACAGACCGAGCCTTTGCCGGAGCCGACACGTTGGCAACATCATACGCTCTTGCCACAGCCGTAAGAAAGATAAAAGATTATGACATCATCATCGGCGGCCGTCAGGCTATCGACGGCGACACGGCGCAGGTTGGTCCCCAGGTGGCAGAGAAGTTAGGCTTGACACAGATAACCTATGCTGAGGAGATCCTGAGTGTGGATGAAGCGGCACGACGTATCACTGTCCGTCGTCATATCGACGGAGGAGTGGAGACGGTGGAAGGCCCGCTGCCTATTGTCATTACCGTAAACGGCTCGGCAGCTCCCTGCCGTCCGCGCAACGCCAAGCTGGTGCAGAAATACAAACGTGCCATGGGCGCGCAGGAAAAAACGGCGTGCCATGCGGATGCTGCCGCCGCTATGCCTTATGCCGACCTGTACGAGAAACGTCCGTATCTCAACATTCAGGAATGGAGCGTTAATGATGTAAACGGAGACTTGGCGCAATGCGGTCTGTCGGGTTCGCCTACGAAGGTGAAGAGTGTGGAGAACGTCGTGTTCCAGGCTAAGGAAAGCAAGACGCTGACCGGAGCGGATAAGGACATAGAAGAGTTGATTGTTGAACTGTTAGCGAACCATACCATCGGATAAGATTATGAACAACGTATTTGTATATTGTGAGATTGAAGGCACGACGGTTGCCGATGTAAGTCTCGAACTTCTGACCAAGGGACGCAAGCTGGCAAATCAGTTGGGCTGCCGGTTGGAGGCTATTGTTGCAGGAAGCTCTCTCGAAGGTGTGGAGAAGCAGGTGATGCCCTATGGCGTCGACAAGGTGCACGTGTTTGATGCTCCGGGGTTGTTTCCATACACATCGCTGCCCCATGCTTCCATCCTTATCAATCTGTTTAAGGAAGAGAAGCCTCAGATATGTCTGATGGGGGCAACGGTTATCGGTCGCGACCTTGGTCCGCGCGTGTCTTCGGCACTGACCAGCGGACTGACGGCAGACTGCACGGCACTCGAGATCGGTTCACACGAAGACAAAAAGGCGGGCATCAAGTATGAGAATCTGCTCTATCAGATCCGTCCGGCTTTCGGAGGTAATATTGTGGCAACCATCATCAATCCGGAGCACCGCCCGCAGATGGCAACGGTGCGTGAGGGGGTGATGAAGAAAGAAGTCTTGGATGCCGGATACAAAGGAGAAGTGATAAAGCACGACGTGGCAAAGTATGTACCCGATACCGATTACGTGGTGAAGGTTATCGATCGTCATGTGGAAAAGGCGAAGCATAACCTTAAAGGTGCGCCCATCGTCGTTGCCGGAGGATATGGCGTAGGGTCGAAAGAGAATTTCGACATGTTGTTCGAATTGGCAAAGGAACTTCATGCAGAGGTCGGAGCCAGCCGTGCAGCCGTCGATGCAGGGTTCTGCGACCATGACCGACAGATCGGGCAGACAGGACTGACCGTTCGCCCCAAGCTGTATATCGCCTGCGGTATCTCCGGACAGATCCAGCATATTGCCGGTATGCGGGAGTCGGGCATTATCATCTCTGTCAACAACGACGAGAATGCACCGATCAATGCCATTGCCGACTATGTCATCAATGGCACGGTGGAGGAAGTGATCCCGAAGATGATCAAGTATTACAAACAGAACAGTAAATAAGATATGGCAAACTTTTATTTGGATAATCCCTCTCTCAAGCATCATCTGCACCACCCGTTGATGCGGCGGATTGTGGAGCTGAAAGAACGCGGCTATGCCGACAAGGATAAATTTGACTACGCTCCTCAGGACTTCGAGGATGCAATGGACAGCTACGAGAAGGTGCTGGAGATTGTTGGTGAGATCTGCGGAGATATTATCGCTCCGAATGCTGAGGATGTCGACCATGAAGGACCATCGGTGGCTGACGGACGAGTGACGTATGCCCGTGGTACGCAGGTGAACCTTGATGCCGTGCGCAAGGCGGGTTTGATGGGTATTGCCATGCCTCGCCGCTATGGAGGGCTGAACTTCCCGATTGTCCCTTATATCATGGCTGCCGACATGGTGTCGCGTGCGGATGCCGGGTTCGAAAACCTCTGGGGACTGCAAGACTGTGCGGAGACTTTGTATGAGTTCGGCAGCGAAGAGCAGCGGCAACATTATATCCCGCGTATCTGCGCCGGAGAGACAATGTCCATGGACCTTACCGAGCCGGATGCAGGCTCCGACCTTCAGTCCGTGATGCTGAAGGCAACGTATTCGGAGAAAGACGGCTGTTGGTATCTGAACGGAGTGAAACGTTTTATCACCAACGGAGATGCAGACATTCATCTTGTGCTGGCACGCTCCGAGGAAGGCACGCGCGACGGTCGCGGGCTGTCGATGTTTATCTACGACAAACGGAGTGGCGGCGTGAATGTGCGGCGTATCGAGAACAAGATGGGTATAAAGGGCTCTCCCACTTGCGAGCTGGTGTTCAAGAATGCCAAGGCGGAGCTTTGCGGAGAACGCAAGTTAGGACTGATCAAATACGTGATGGCACTGATGAACGGTGCCCGCCTGGGCATCATGGCGCAGGCTGTGGGCCTCAGCGAAGCTGCATATCGCGAGGGCTACGGTTATGCAACGGAGCGCAGGCAGTTCGGCAAGGCAATCATCGAGTTTCCCGCAGTCTACGAGATGGTATCTCTCATGCGTGCCAAGGCGGATGCTTCCCGCGCGATGCTCTACGAGACAGCCCGCTTCGTGGATGTCTACAAAGCATTGGACGACATTTCCAAGGAACGCAAGCTGACACCGGAAGAGAGGCAGGAGATGAAGAAATACGGCAAGCTGGCAGATGCGTTTACTCCCATGGGTAAGGGCATGACAACGGAGTTTGCCAACCAAAATACCTACGATGCAATACAGATACACGGCGGTTCGGGCTTTATGAAAGACTACGCTTGCGAGCGTCTCTATCGCGATGCACGTATCACCAATATCTACGAGGGAACGACACAGCTGCAGGTTGTCGCTGCCATCCGCCACGTCACCACGGGCACTTATCTCTCCCAAATCCGCGAATACGAGGCTCTCGCTT
The DNA here is from genome assembly GCA_963641545.1 of bacterium. Taxonomy (GTDB): domain Bacteria; phylum Bacteroidota; class Bacteroidia; order Bacteroidales; family Tannerellaceae; genus Parabacteroides. The sequence continues at coordinate 3,599 of CAVIFD010000148.1, forward strand.
ACCGTCCGGAGCTGGAAGGTTTGAAGAACCGCCTGCGGGCGATGACCGACAAATACGAGAAGCTGGTCCACATGGTGTCGGAGACGAAAGACAGCGAGTATATCGACTTTCAGGCGCGCCGCCTGGTGGAAGCCGGTGCTCACTGCGTCTTTGGCTACCTTCTGTTGCAGGATGCAGACAAAGACGACAGCTACCGCCGCTCTGCCGAGGTGTATGTGAACTACGGCGAGGCGGAAGTAAACAAGATCGAGTCCTTTATTGAAGGTTTCGACCGCGAAAGCCTGGCGTATTACCGTCAGGTATAGTCACGATTGCTTGATAAAAGACTGAAATGCCCCTCAAGAGCCGAGTGCAAGACTTTTGAGGGGTGTTTTTGTTCTTCCCTGAAGTCGGGAAAAGTTGCTGAGGGTTTGCGGCAACTTTTGGGTGCAACATTTGTGGAAAGCATGCCGTCTTTCGTTATGCAAACGCCCTGAGATGTATAGTTAAAGTATATGTATGTGCTTTGTTCTTACCGTCGGATACGATACGTTTGTGCGTAGAAAAGAGGATGGAATTTAGAGTAATTAAGAGAGCAGGAGTTAAACTCTGACGATGGATGCGGGGTCTAACCTGCGTTAGGTAAAACAAATCAATAAAGAGGAGAAACGAAAATGAAACCCATGAAATTGACATCTTTGGTGATGATGCTCTTGATCGGCTTCAGTGCCGTGGCTCAAGAGGAGTTTTTTGATGATGTGTATTTCTCTTCAAGCAAAAACAAGAAGAAGGAAAAGGCAGAAGAGAAGGCATCGGCAGCTGAGAAAAAGACGGTGGAGGAGTCTTCGTCTGCGATTGTGCTTGCGGCGGCGTCTGATGCAGAGCCGGCGGCGATGGACGAAGACCGTGACGTGGACGAATACAACAGAAGATATACGTCTGTGGAAAGGGAAGAGCCTTATATGGAATCTTCGGACAGTTTGGATAACGCTTATGCCGTGGAGGCGGAGGATAAGGTTGAGGCGAAGAAGTCGGCTCGCCGTTCGGATATGGAATATTCGGAGCGTATCATCCGCTATCATTCTCCGAGCAAGATCACCGTTGCCGGCGCGGACAAGGTAAACCTGTATTTGAGCGACGGCTATTACGGCTACGACTATGATACGGATTACACGGACGGCAGTGTGAACGTGAACGTAAATGTGAACATGGGGAATGCCTGGGGCGGTTGGTATGGCTGGTACGACCCTTGGTATTACAG
>CAVIFD010000149.1:0-873 GCA_963641545.1 bacterium
GCCCCGACATTGCGCAGTTTATCGGTATGCTTGCGCTGAGCATCATACTGTTCTCCGGCGGTATGGACACGAAGCTGACGGAGGTGAAGCCCATCATGTCGCAGGGTGTGATTCTCGCAACATTCGGAGTGCTTGCCACCACGTTCATCACGGGAGGGTTCATCTATCTGATGTCGAAAGTCGCCACGGGCTACGAGACGCTGACACTCCCCGAGTCGCTCCTGATGGCAGCCGTCATGTCGTCGACAGACTCGGCATCCGTGTTCTCCATTCTTCGCAGCAAGGGAGTGTATCTGAAAGAGAGGCTCCGTCCGACGCTGGAGCTGGAGAGCGGTAGTAACGACCCTATGGCATATATGCTCACACTGCTTCTGATTGCCTACATACAGACTGCCGGAATGAACCTCGTCGATGCCGTCGTGTCGCTCCTGGTGCAGCTCTCGGTGGGTGCCGTCGCAGGTTATCTGTTCGGGAAGCTGGCAGTGTTTATCATCAACAAGATAAATATCAACAACGAGTCGCTCTATCCCATCCTGTTGCTTGCAACGGCGTTCTTCACCTTCGCTGCGACGACGCTCTGCAAGGGCAACGGCTACTTGGCGGTCTACATCGCCGGATTGGTGGTGGGGAATGCCCGGATGGTCCACAAGAAAAGTATAGGGACGTTCTTCGACGGTTTCGCATGGCTGTGGCAGATAGTGATGTTCCTCACGTTGGGCTTGCTTGTCAACCCTCACGAGCTGTTGCCGGTGGCTCCCGTCGGACTTACGGTCGGCATCTTCATGATCGTCGTTGCCCGTCCGATAAGCGTGTTTCTCTGCCTGATACCGTACAGAAACTTCTCGTTCAAAGGGAAGCTGTATATCTCGTGGG
>CAVIFD010000149.1:883-4745 GCA_963641545.1 bacterium
CGTGGGTGGGGCTTCGCGGAGCCGTGCCGATCATCTTTGCCACCTACCCGATGATTGCCGGCATCGAGCACGCATCCATGATATTCAACGTGGTGTTTTTCATAACCATTTTGTCGCTCCTGATACAGGGCACGACGGTGACGCAGGCTGCCAAGTGGCTCGACATGATTGACGAGCCGGAGCGCCAGGATGTGTTCGGCATAGAGCTGCCGGAAGACATCAAGAGCGCGATGAGCGAGATAGACATCACCCCCGAGGTGCTCACGCACGGCAACAAGCTGATGGAGTTTACCCTGCCCGACCATACGCTGGCTGTAATGGTCATGCGCGACGGGCGTTATTTCATCCCCAAGGGAAACACCGTCCTGAAGGAGCACGACAAGCTGCTGATGATCTCCGACAACGACGAGGCTCTGCTCCAGTCCTACCGCGCGCTCGGCATCACCGACTACACACTGAAGAAGAATTGAGCTGTTGAAGCCGTTCACAACGTCCGCCGAGGTTCGGCGAAGCTGTTGAAGCCCTTCACCAAAATAATTGCGTTACCTATGTTTGTTCAGAAGCTCTTTTGACGGGCATTCGTAGTTGCTTATGCCGAGGTTAACCCGTCTCATGTCGTCCAATTCGTGTATCGGCAGTTCCATATCCGTGGGGAACGGCATCTGCGAGAAACTTTGGAAATAGAGCAGGCAGGCATCTTTCCACCAAACGGCATCGCGCACCTGTGTCCTTAGGCGCGACTGTACGTCACGGAAACGCTCGCCGTCGACATAACTCTCTGCCCCGTCCCATATTTTCTGAAACTCCCTTACTTGCTGCACGCCGTGGTCGTAGTGCCGGCAGAGGCTTTCCCATAGTGTCTCCCCGCTTTTCATACGGTGTGTCCAGGGGACGTGGTGAAACCAAAGGAGATATTCCTCGGGGCAAGAAGAGAGGTCGTCGTAGAGCCGGCAGAGAGAGTCGGGATACTGCGCTGTGGCATGGCTGCCGGTATGGCTGCGGTCGAAACCAAGCCCCCTGCTGTCGGCATTATGATAGTACGCCGGCATCCAGTCGCGCCGCGCACCGGGGATGTCGCACCAAGGCTCCGGGCCGTAATGGTGCCCCCAGGCAAAGATGTGATGCAGACCCAGCGGCATCATATAGTCGACAGCAGCCTCACGGCTCTCCGTCATCATCCTGCCCACCGGCGCGACAAACGCCGTGTCAGTGCAGAACGTCTGCTTCAGCCATTCTTCTGCAATCTCTTCGGCTGTGAGCGACGGGTCCCATGCAAGTCGCCCGAAAGCATACCAGTTGGCTTGCGCAAAATGATGTCCGCACCAGCTGCGCTCCGTGCCTATGTTGGCAACGCCGGCAACAGCTTTCAGCGAAGAGGGCGGCACGAGGCGGAAGAACTCTTTCCACATCGGCGCGAGGTAGACAAGGTGGTTGGAGTGCCCGAGATATTCCTGCGTGATCTGAAACTCTGCCATGAGGGGTGTCGCGGGCATGGCTCCGAACAGCGGGTTGTATGGCTCGCGGGGCTGGAAGTCTATCGGTCCGTTCTTTACCTGCAGGATGACATTCCGGCGAAACTTGCCGTCGAGCGGCTTGAACTCCGTGTATGCCTGCTTCGCACGGTCGGTGTCCGAAGGATTGTAGACAAAGGCACGCCACATGACAATGCCCCCATACGGACTGAGTGCGTCGGCAAGCATATTGGCACCTTCGGCATGAGTGCGCCCATAGTCGCACGGACCGGGCTGCCCCTCGCTGTTTGCCTTCACAAGGAAGCCGCCGAAGTCCGGCACGAGGCTGTATATCTCGCGCACCTTCGTTTTCCACCACTTTGCAACCCTCCCATCACACGGATCGGCTGTCGGCAGCCCTCCGACAACAATCGGGCTTGCAAAGTTGACGGAGAGATACACCCTTATCCCGTATGGGCGGAAGACATCTGCCAAAGCCTTGACCTTTCTCAGATACTCCGTGGAAAGGATATGTGGAGAAGCATTGACATTGTTCAGCACCGTCCCGTTCACGCCGACGGAAGCATTGGCACGGGCATACGCCTCGTATATCTCCGAGAGAGTGTCTGGCAGTGCGTCCCACTGCCAAAGAGACCCTCCGGCATAACCCCGCTCGACGGTGCCGTCCGTGTTGTCCCAGTGGTTGAGGATGCGCAAAGTGTAGGCGGGGTTTTCTGTCACGGGGCTTATCTCCTGCCCGCTCTCCTGCAGACGGAGAAGGTGGTAGACACCGTAGAGCACGCCGATCGGCGAGGGAGAGCTGATTGTGAGTTTCTCGTTCTCGCATCTCAGGCGAAACCCCTCCGAGGAAAGGCTCCGGTCTTTCTCCACCGTCAGCACGACGGGGCAACCTTTCCACGCCTCACGCAGCTCGCCGACTGCCAGGCGCAGAGTTGCGGACGTATCCTTGGATGTTGTCTTCACGGATGCACCGGCGTTACCGTTCATCCTTAGCCACAAACGGCTGCCGTCTTCGGCAGCCATTGGATTCACTGACATCAAAGCAGTGCAGACGAGAAGCAGAAATCCGTACTTCATACAATGTTCGTTATTGTTTATCCTCCTCGCTGCCTTCAATGGTGATGATCTTTCCGTCGGCATCGTATTCCAGCTCGCATACCTTCATGCTGCGCAGCCATGTCCGTCCGCCGGAAGGCACACAGTCGTGATGGAAAAGATACCACTTCCCCTTGTACTCCACGATGGCATGGTGCGTTGTCCAGCCAACGACGGGAGTGAGGATGACGCCCTGATACGTGAACGGTCCGTATGGATTGTCGCCGATGGCATAACACAGAAGGTGTGTGTCGCCTGTCGAGTAGGAGAAATAGTATTTCCCGTTGTATTTGTGCACCCAGCTTGCTTCGAAGAAACGGCGGTTGCCATCGCCGGCAGTCAGAGGCTTGCCTTTCTCGTCGAGGATAACAACGTCGCGCGGCTCTTCGGCAAATTGCAGCATATCACTGCTCAGCTTTGCCACGCGTGCAGTGAGGGCAGGCTCGCCCCCTGTGGGCAGAACGGCACTCTCGAGGGCTTTGTTGTCGCGATAGCGTTGCAGCTGTCCGCCCCACAGTCCGCCAAAGTAGATATAGTACGAGCCGTCGCCGTCGTTGAGCACGGCAGGGTCGATGCTGTAGCTCCCTCTTATCGGGTCGGGCTGCGGAACGAACGGACCTTCCGGCGAATGGCTTATTGCCACTCCGATACGGAAGATGTCGTTCTTGTCCTTCAGCGGGAAGTACATATAGTATATTCCGTCTTTCTCTGCAACGTCGCAATCCCACAGCTGTCGCCCTGCCCAGGGGATGTCTTCTGCCCTGAGCACAACGCCGTGGTCCTTGATTTCGCCGTTCATCACGTCGTCGGTCGAGAACACATGATAGTCCTTCATGTTGAAATGGTCGCCGTTGTCGTTCTCAGGAACGCCGCTTTCCCGGTCATGGCTGGGGTAGATATACACTCTGTCGTTGAACACATGTACCGCGGGGTCTGCCATATAATCCTTCGGCACCAGATACCTCATTTCTTTCTTCTTCATATATCTTTCTTTTATCGGTTATTTGTCGTTGTAGTTTCCGCAGGCATAAACGCCCACCATAGTTCCCGTAAATCCTCCGGCGGTCTTGGTGCTGAGCAGGTCGGCAGAGACAGGCTCGCCTGCCACCGTCAGGTCTGCCTCAGGGTTGAAGGAATATTTGAACGTGTAGTTTACCTGCTCGTCGCCCTCGACTTGCAGCCACACTTCCTTGTCCGCTTCGCCATCCGACAGCGGGATCGCCACCTCCGCCTGAAGTTTGCCCAAGCTGTAAGCCGCCAGTTTCAGGCACGGCTTGCCTTCAGCGTCCAAAGAC
>CAVIFD010000150.1:0-751 GCA_963641545.1 bacterium
GTTGTGGATGTCTGCCTGCCCGATATCAAGGATGGCAGCGTTGTTCTCTGCCAATATCTCCGTCAAAGTAGCGGTGACACCGGGTCTGTCGGCACCGCTTATGTTCAGCAGTATCAATTCGTCTTTCTGTTTCATGCCTATCAGTGATTCACGTTTCGCGGCAAAGGTAAGTAAAAAACACGGACAGGACTGCCGCCTCTGCTGCCCGCAATCCCTCAGCCCGCGAGCTGAATTTGTGTTACAAAACATAGAAAAGCTCTGCCGTCCGTGCGTTTTACAGCGATTTGCTTGTCCGGCGGGAGCTTTGGCAGTATCTTTGCCGCCGTTAAGAGCAGGGCGATCGTCCCTTGGCGAAGGAACAGCTCCTGCTCATTCCTGAAAATCAGGAGTCGGAAAACATTCCGCCCGGTCGGGCTTCGAAGGCATACCGCCTGCGGCAGCAGTGCCGGAAGATGTGCTCCGATTATGTTTAACGTAAATACTGAAACATGGAGGTAAAAGCTTATGTCCTCAGTGCAGCCGTCGCGTTATCGACGATATCGTTTGCTGCAAAAGACGCAAGACCTGCCGAAGGGATAACCCCGGGTGATCTTGCACCGAGGATAGAGTCTTTAGGAAACGAACGAGAGTTTAGTTTTCACAATCATTCGGGGCGTTACACGTTGCTATGCTTTTGGGCAGCTTATGACGCAGAATCGCGAGTTCGTAACGTCCTTTTGTGGAATGAGGTAAACAGATTGGGTTCCGAAAG
>CAVIFD010000150.1:761-4737 GCA_963641545.1 bacterium
GTTTCCTTCGACGAGAAGGAGTCGGTCTTCGCCGAGACGGTAAAGACGGACGGTCTGTGCGACACGAAGCAAATCTACGAGGGACTCGGAGAAGAGTCGGAGCTGTATCGGAAGTTCTGCCGTCGTAAGGGGCTGACGAGCTATCTGATAGACGCGAGCGGAGTGATTGTTGCCGCAGACGTTACGCCCGACAAGCTGATTGAGGTTTTGAAAAGTGTTTGATCGAAAAGATTAAGGTATTAAGAAGAGCTGTCTCGACTTGTGCGGGACAGCTCTCTTTGTATCATCCGTATGCCTCTCCGGGCACTGCTACCTGACGGCTTCCACCTCTTCTGTGTGAAGAGGGATCTTCTTCCCTAATATGCGGGCACCGTCGTTCGTAATGAGATAGTTCTCCTCGTTGCGGATACCGCCGAAGTCTTTGTACGTAAAGAGCTTTTCATAGTTTATGAACTCGGTGAACTTCCCTTCTCTCCTCCACAGGTCCATCAGCTCGGGGATGAAGTATATCCCGGGTTCTATGGTGAGGACAAAGCCGGGCTCGAGCTCGCGCCCGAGACGTAGGGACTTACGTCCGAACTGTGTGCTCTTCGGCTTGCCGTTGTAGCCGACGTACACTTCCCCGAGGTTTTCCATATCATGCACGTCCAAGCCCATCATGTGACCCAAGCCCGTCGGCATAAACATTGCGTGTGCTCCTGCCTTTACCGCTTCCATCGGGTCGCCCTTGACGAAGCCGAACTCCTTCAGTCCTTCCATGATGACTCTGCACGAGAGCTCGTACACATCCACGAAGGGCACGCCGGGACGTAGTGCGGCAACAGCTGCTTCATGCGCCGCCACCTGGATGTCGTAGATGTCCTTCTGACGCGAAGTGAACTTATCGTCAGCAGGGATGGTGGACGACATGTCGCCGGCATAACCCATCTCGGTCTCGGCACCTGCATCGAGAAGGAGCATATCTCCGCTCTTTATCATGTGGCTGTGGTCGTGGTTGTGCAGCGTCTGTCCGTTGATTGTTGCTATTACAGGGAAGGAGAGCCGGTAGTTGTTGGCATATGCCACCTCGGTAACGGCTGCTGCCACTTCACTCTCACGTATCCCGGGGCGCACGGTGCGCATGGCGGTGAGGTGCATGTCGGCGGTTACCATGCAAGCTTTCTCTATCTCCGCGATCTCTTCCGCCGTCTTGTAGTTGCGTTGGTTGACCACGCCGTAGATGAAAGGTACGGAAGGTTGCTCCATGCCCGGCGCGATGCCCAGCCACTGCAGGAGCTTCACCTGATGCTCGGCGCGATAGGTCGGGAGGTAATGTATCTGCCGATGCTTCAGGGCAGCAGCTTTCAGATAGCTCTCGATTTCTTTCGAGGGGCGCACCTCGCTGATACCCGCCATCTCGCTCTTCTCTTTAAGTGTGGGCTGCGCACCCATCCATACGATGTCGTCGATGGTCAGCTCGTCGCCGAAGATGATCTCTTTATCGTCATCAATGTCGATGATGGCAGACAAGCCTGCATAAGGCAGACCGAAGAAATAAAGGAAGGTGGAGTCTTGACGAAAGTCATACGTGTTGTCCGCGTAGTTCATTCCCGACTCGTCGTTACCAAGGAAAAGAAGCAGACCTGATCCTATGGTCCGTTTCAGTTTCGCCCTGCGGGCGATGTAGGTGTCTTTACTAAACATGTGATTATAATTTTGAATAATTCAGCCTTACCGAGTCTTTGCCTTATAGTATTCGTAGCGCCGGAGAACCTCCTGCACGTAGTTGTATGTCTCTATTCCCCGAAGGTAGCCGTGTTTGCATACCGAGTCGTTGTAGAACTCGGGGTCGCTCTTCAGGCGGACGTATTCCGCTACGTTGTTGTCCCACACGTTCGGGTCTTTGCCGTATTTCTCCGCCAGCCGCCGGGCATCGTAGACGTGACCGATGCCGGCATTGTATGAGGCAAGGACAAACTTGAGCTTCTCGTCAGAGTTTTTCACCATCGAGAAGCCCTGGCGGAACTTGCGCAGGCAGTCCACGCCGGCACGAATGCCTGCGTCGGGGTCTTTCAGCTCGTGCGGCGCAATGCCGAGTGCCTTGGCTGTGCCCGGCATGATGCCCATCAGTCCTTCCGCTCCTGCCCACGAGACCGACTGCGGATTGAAATGCGACTCCTGATAAGATATGGAAGCAATCAACCGCCAGTCCCAGCCGATGTTCTTCGAGTGCTTCCTGAACAGGTCGTCGTAAGGTGATATATGCCCGTCCTTTACAGGAGGGAGAGCAGAGGTCTCGGGTTGTTTGCTCAACTCGAAGTAGCGTTTCTCGAGAGCACGGTAGATATGTTTCCCCGACTTGTCGGATGCCCATGCGTTGATGGCTTCAGCCAGGCGCGGACTTGTCTCACGCACAAGCCATGAAGAACGTTGATTGAAACTTACCTTCAGCGATATGTCGATGTTCCAGAAGTAGGTCTTGTTGAGTCGGGCAATATTGTCGTCGCTGACGGTATAGGGTATCTTCCCTTCCGAGACCATGGCGATGAGGTCTTCCGTCGTCACCGTGTCACGCCCGATGTCTTCAATGCGTATCCCTCCGCCCAACTCTTTGTCCAAGTTCTCGAGCCGCTCGTGGTATTTTGTGTTCGGCTTTACATATACACTCTTTCCTATCAGCTCGGTCACGTCCTTCAGCAGGGTGTCGCCTTTGCCGGCGCGTTGCACCAGCACCTGGCTCGTCTGTTCCTCCCTTCCGCAGTAGATATGATGTTCCTTCAGGTTACCTCTTATCTGAACAGGGTACGCGACGACATCCGCTTCGCCGGCATCCAACATTTCGACAAGTCGGTTTGCGTTCTCGGCAACCTTGATGTTGAGCTTGAGTCCTTCCTCTCGGGCGAAGTCGCTGATAAGGTCGTATTCGTAGCCCATTGCCCCCATCTTATATTGGAAGTAGGATGTGGAGCTGTAGAGCGTCACGGCTGTGATCTCGCCTTCGGCTTTCAGCTCGGGCAGGTCTCTGCGGACATCCGCTTTCGGATCTTTTTCGCGGCAGCCGCCGAAGAGCAGAACGCCGCATAGGAGGATAAGGATATTCCGACGCACAGCCTGACCTGTTTACTGTTCTTTCTTTTCGAGCAATACCACATTCTCCACGTGGTGGGTGTGGGGAAACATATCGACGGGCTGCACCTTCCGCACGCGATATTTCTCGCTGAGGAGACTAAGGTCGCGTGCCTGCGTCGCAGGGTTACAGCTCACATACACGATACGTCGCGGCTCTGCAAAGAGGATGGTACGGATCACATCGTCGTGCATGCCGGCACGGGGCGGGTCTGTGATGATGACATCCGGTCTGCCGTGGGTGCTTATGAAATCAGCCGTGAGGATATCTTTCATGTCGCCGGCAAAGAAGAGCGTATTGTCTATGCCGTTGAGCTCGGAGTTGACGCGTGCATCCTCGATTGCTTCCGGCACATACTCTATGCCTATCACCTTCCTCGCACGGCGCGAGACGAAGTTGGCTATCGTGCCTGTGCCGGTGTAGAGGTCGTAGACAAGCTCACTGCCCGTGAGGGAGGCAAACTCGCGCGCCACCTTATACAGGTTGTACGCCTGGTGGCTGTTGGTCTGGTAGAACGACTTGGGTCCGACCTTAAACCGCAGCCCTTCCATCTCTTCGATGATATGGTCGTTGCCACGAAACACAACGACCTCTTGGTCCGTGATAGTGTCGTTACACTTCTCGTTGATGACATACATCAGCGAGGTGATCTCGGGGAACTTGTCTGCCACATGTGTGAGCAGGGCTTCGCGGCGCGCCTTGTCTTCGTGGAAGAAGACGACCACCACCATAAGGTCGCCCGTCGTGGCGGTACGTATCATCAGGGTGCGGACAAAACCTTCCTGGTTTCTCAGGTCGAAGAACGGGTATCCTTCATGCGAGAGACAGTAGTCTTTGATGCAAAGACGTATGCGGTTGGATATGTCGTCC
>CAVIFD010000151.1:0-4675 GCA_963641545.1 bacterium
ACACTGAGCACGCCCTCCATCGGGTTGGTGAGAAGGTATATCTCCACAAACGAGCCCGGGATAATGTTCCCCTTGTTGTCGAACTCGAAGGTAACGGGGACATAAAACGAATCACTGTCCGATGCCTTCCCATACGAAAGCAGCCGCCCGTGAAGGTCCGACAGCCTGTATACCCGCTCGTCGTAAGGCGTGCGGAAGTTGGCAGAACGGACAGAGGGGAGATACCGGTAATACTTCTCCGAGACTTCGGCACGGAGCACAAGGCGGCTGTTTTGCGAGATGGTCATCAACGGCTGCCCCACTGCCACATAGTCGCCTTCCTTCACACGGATGTCCTTCAAATAGCCTTTCAACGGCGATAGAACAGACACGCCGCCCGCCGTCTCCTTGCCGGCAACGGCTTCGTAGGCTGTCTTGGCATTCTCGTAATTCATCTTTGCCTCTTCAAACTCTTTCGCCGAGACAATCTTGTCGCCGACAAGCTGCTGCATGCGCTCGTATTCTTTCCGTGCAGCCTCGTATGCTGCCTTTGCCTTTACAGCCACGTTTCCTTCCGGCAGGGCATCAGATGCCAAGCTCAGCAATGCCTGTCCCTTCTTCACGGGCGAGCCGTCTACCAGCCTCGCACTCCCTAACGTCACAATGCCCGGGGCTGTTGCGACCACCGTCACCTCGTCACCCTGCGCTGCCACGATGCTTCCGCTCGCCTTTATTACTTCTGTGAAAGAAGCAGGCATCATAACCTTTGTCTGCAGCCCGACAGCCTTAGCCTTCTCTTCCTTAAAGATGATTTCGTTGACATGCGCACCCTCGTGCTCATGGTGATGCTCCTCTTCGTGTTCGTGCTCCTCGTGCTCATGGTGATGCGCTTCCTCGTGCTCATGGTCATGGTCGTGGTGCGCAGCTTCTCCGCCGCCACAACCTGCGAATATGTAGGCACACACTGCCCACATCATGTATATCTTTCTCATTGTTTTGTTACAGTTATAAGTATGAATGAAATTGTTGATGTCCGGCAAAACGACGGACCGTTGTACCCGAACTGTTCGACCCTTTTTTTCGAGAGGGCTAACCCTTTTGGGCGAAAGGGCTAGCCCTTTTTGGTAAAAGGGTTAGCCCTCTGTTTTTCGGGGGCTTTTCGGGGGGCTGATGTCAGCCGTGATTTTTTACCGACATGGGAGGGGCACGAAGTCCGCCGACACTCGCTATCCAAGTGTCGTGCAGCGACTCGATGTAGAAGGCTCGTTCGCGGTCAAACGATTGCTCGTATGTTGGCGAAACGGTGTGGTTCAGGTAATCGAACAGGATATGCAAAGGCATGAGCAGGTGACTTGCGTCCGTGTCTGTCGCCTGCGAGAGAAGAGAAGTGAAGATGGCAAGGTTATGCCCGTTGCAGCTGCAATCGTGCGACTCCGCACTGTGATGGCCATGCTCGGTGAGAGCCTTGTAGCAAGGCATGCCGTCGCTGTGGTGATGATGCGGCACCACCACGGAAAGCAGCATGACGACACTTGCCACCAGCATAACGTAACCTGCTGTTTTTCTCTTCACGTCCATCGTTATCTTTTCCGGCGGCGATGCACCGTCTTGCTTTTCCCCGGTTCATATGCAGGAGCTTCGCCAAACTTCGGGTCAACGGGGATCTTGTATATCTCCTTCCCGAGGAAGTCTTCGATGCGTTTGAATCCGGCTTGCTCGTCTTCGCCGATAAACGTAATTGCCAATCCCTTGCCGTCGGTTCCGCGGGCAGTACGCCCGATACGGTGCACGTAGTCTTCCGAGTTGTGGGGTATGTCGAAGTTGACAACCAACTTGATGTCGTTGATGTCGATGCCGCGGGCAACCACGTCGGTGGCAACAAGTATGTCGATATGTCCGTTCTTGAATTCTTTCATCACCTCCTCGCGCTGCGACTGCTCCAGGTCGGAGTGCATGGCTGCGACGTTGAACTTCATCCTGCCGAGCGAAGCGGCAAGCTCTTTCACCTTCATCTTAGACGAAGAGAAAACGATCACACGCTGCGGACGGCTCTGCGCGAAAAGGTCTTCCAGTATCTTCAGCTTCTGATAGTCGTAGCAGATATAAGCCGTCTGCATGATCGACTCCGGAGGGCGCGAGATGGCGAGCTTCACCTCTTCGGGGTTTTTCAGTATGGCTTTGGCAAGCTCCCTTATCTTAGGCGGCATGGTGGCAGAAAACATAATGACCTGACAAGTGGAGGGCAGCTGCCGAAACACCTGCATGATGTCGTCGTAGAACCCCATGTCCAGCATGCGGTCGGCTTCGTCGAGCACAAAAAAAGAAACCTTCGAAAGGTCCACCGTCCCCAGTTTAAGATGCGACAGCAGTCGCCCGGGAGTGGCAATGACTATGTCGGCACCCATCTCCAAACCTCGCCGTTGTTGCTCCCAAACAACACCGTCGGTCCCGCCATACACGGCAACCGCCGAGACGGGGACGAAATACGTAAACCCTTCTATCTGCTGGTCTATCTGCTGTGCCAACTCGCGGGTAGGTGCCATGATAACGGCATTGACGGCATCCTCCGGAAAACCGCCCTTGCTCAGTTCGCTGATCAGCGGCAACACGTAAGCCGCCGTCTTGCCTGTGCCTGTCTGTGCGCAAGCAATTATATCTTTTCCCTCTAATATTATAGGAATGGTCAACTCCTGCACGGGAGTCGTCTCCTGAAAGTTCATCGCATCGAGGCCGTCCAACACAGCCTCTTCCAAATCCAATTCGTCGAATCTCATCTTATGTTTCTAAAAGTCCCGAAAGGTAAGTATTATTTGTCAAACCGTGACACTATGCGTCATTTCCTGCCGTAATAGCGTCCATATATCTCATCATACACGCCGTTCTTCTTGATTTGTGAAAACCAACTGTTCAAGCTGTCGCACAGGGCAGGGGAGTCTTTTCTCACCGCCCACGACTGAAGCTGGGTGAAGCTGATGTCCGTGTCGGTGTCTATCTCCGGCAGACGGTCTTTCGAAAGGCGGGCAGTCTGCCGGTCGCACACGGCATAGTCTATATCTCCTCTCGCCACCATGATGGCTAACTGTTCGGCAGAATACCGCTCGTCTTCCTTCACGTAGATGGTGTCGCCAATCTCGTGTGCCAGATTATGCAGGCGAAGCAGGGCAGGGGAGTTCTTGGGTATGTACAGCGTCTTTTGCGCCAGGTCTATCTGGTTGCGGATGGGAGGGATGCCGCCGTTCGCCTTTTCCGTACGTTGCACCAACACCTGTTTGTCGAAAACAATCGGCTCGGTAAACAGGAAGTCTTCCCTCACTTCGCTTGTGATAGGGATATTGCGGGCAATGACGTCGCACCGTTTGCCGCGCAACATATCGAAGCTCTCTGCCAAACTCATCTCCAAATGCGTCTGCACCTCCAGTCCGGAGATGGCAGCGATAGCCCGGCTCAACTCATATTGAAAGCCTTCGATGGTATCGCCCGCGACATAGTAGCCCGACGGGTTATATTCGGTGACCAACCTCAGGATGCCTTCTTTCCGTATCTCCGCATAATCCCTCGGGGCTGCGGAGCCTTTTATCAGACAAACCATGGCTGCCGACACGCATATCAACAGGAACACGTAAACGATAAGCAATCTCTTCGATTTCATACAGGGCGAAGGTTTAGTTGTTGAACGTAACGGCTACGCCCATCTTCAGTACCATCGGGTTCAGCGGATAGTGTGCCAGCGAGAAATAATCGGGGTGGGCAAACTTGCTGCTCAGGTTATACGCCATGATGAAGAAGCGGGCTTGCTTCAGGTGGAAGTTCACGTAGGCATTAACCAATGGATAGCCGCCCACCTTCGCCTCGTCCTGAATACGGAACTGCTGTGTTGCCGGCTCGTAGTACGGAGCATGATAAGCAGTGTTGTAGTGCACATCCGCGCCGATCTGCACGGTCAGCACTTTCACAGGCTTAACCGCCAAGTACATGTTCGAGTAGACACTGAGCGAAGGAAGCGGGAGCACACTCTTGTCGCTGCTCAGCTGCCAGCAAGCCTCCGTCTCCCATCCGAAGGCGCGGTAACGGATGTCCTGCTTGAGGCGTGCACTGATCACCTGCAGGTTGCTGCCATGCTGAACGGGGAAGCCGTCTTTACCGAAGTAGATATAGTTCTGTATGCTTTCCACGCCTGCTTTCAGCGTCGTCTTCGATGATTCCAAATGGACCTCGCCTCCGGCATATATCTGCTGCATCATGTTCAGATCCGGATTATCCCACCAGAAATAACGGGAGTGGTTATGACGCAGGTAAAAGGCAGGGGTTACATTCTTTATATATGCATCCGCCTTGACGACGGCATCTTTCCCAAACAACCGGAAACGCGTCTCAAGGTCTCCCGTCGCGCGAAACTCGCCCACATCGCTCCCAATCAGACACAGCTCCCCGCGTGCATTGTAGGTAAGTATGCTTCCCGTGCGTTTCGACAGTTCTGCACCGAGATACGTGGAAAACTCATCATATATATCTGCCGACGGGATGTTTCTCAGATCTACGTTCTCAACAGAGAAGCTCGGACCCCGTCCATACTCGCCATAGTCGATACCTTCAATCCTCGGATCGAGCTTGAACCTGCGTTTCTCCATTCTGATGAAAGCCGTCAAGCCGAACTTCACCCAATCTTGGAAACCTTCCCTGAGCGAAAGCCCTATGG
>CAVIFD010000152.1:0-4660 GCA_963641545.1 bacterium
AAGCAACCGGTCTATCAGATTACTGCCGTCTTCCAGGAGATTGCAATCCGTCGGGAAGGCAGGATGACATAGGCGGAGCATGCGGCTCTTTCGGATCGGGGTATGCTATGACAGTTTGGGGAGTTTGTGCACACGTGCAAAGACTTGCCACAAAACATTGCCGGGTTTGTGCACACGCGCAAAGACTTGGCGTCTGAAGGGCTTGCCTTGCCAAAGATCAAGCACCGTCGGACAACGGATTCAAGCCATCCCTATCTTCGGAATGCCAAAAACAAGGATTGTTCAAGCATCGCCCTGCCTATCACTACATAGTGTGTCAAGCAGAAAAGTGTAGTCCGAGCAACACTGACAAGTTAAATCAGGATATGACAATGACATAGTACGCCCCCAAAAAAACATATATGCTTCGTGTTCAAAAGGTATATGTTTCAGAGTCAAAACATGCATGTTTTGGCTTCAAAGCATATATGTTTCGGCTTCAACCCAAATCGGTCATCAGAAAACCACACATTCCTTTTTCTAATGACCTATGGTTTTTGCTTTGAAACAGTGCACTATATGCGGGAGACAGAAGCTGTGAAGCCTTCGTCTCCCACGCTTTTTTTATGTGACATTAAAGTATGTTCTTCACAAGCAGCCGCCGCGCTTCATCTGTCGTAATCCCTCGGCGGGCGGCGTAGTCGCTGAGCTGATCTTCACCGATACGACCTATCATGAAGTAGTGCGCGTCAGGATGCGCGAGATACAGTCCGCAGATGGATGCCGTCGGGTACATCGCTCCGTTTTCCGTTATCTTCACCCCTATCTGCGACACGTCGATCAGGCTGTCGAGCGTCTCAATGAGCCGCTGATCGGGTAGCGACGGGTAGCCCACGGCAGGGCGTATCCCACTGTAGTGCGACTTAAACATCTCCTCCATGCTGAGACTCTCCTCTTGGGCATACCCCCAATACTCGCGGCGCACCTTCTCGTGAAGATACTCCGCGAGTGCCTCCGCAAGGCGGTCTGTAAGCGTCCGTAGCAACACCTCACTATAGCTGTCGCCCGCCTTTTGGAACCGACCAAGCAACTCTTCTGCACCCGCTCCCGCAGTTACGGCAAACACACCCGCATAATCCTGTTTCCCGCTCTCGGGAGGCAGGATATAGTCCGAAAGCGACTTACACACACCCTCCTCTCCCACTGTCTGCTGACGCAGCATAGGGATAACCTTCCCGCCAACGATGATATTGTCGCCATCTCGCTCGGCAGGAAATATTCCGTAAACGGCACGGCAATAATCTGCCTTCTTCTCCGCAAGACTGTGCAGCATCCGCTCTGCATCTGCGTAAAGACGCATCGCCTCCTCTGCCTTCGGCTGTTCATCTTCAGGGAAACTTGTCAGCCAACGGCGGCGGCACGCCTCACATCCATCCAAGTGAACGACGCTTGCAAAATGTCCGCTCAGCTTCCATGTGGTGAAGAAGTACGTCCAGTTGATATACGGCACAACCTCTTCGATGGGGACGAAAGGAATGACCTGCACGCCCTTTACACGCGGCACGGTGGGCACATATTCCGCATGCCGCAACGCCACAGTGTGGCGGCGGGCTTCGACGATGGGCATCAGTGCCGGCACTTTCCCCTCCTTTTCGTTTCTAAGGGCTTCATACTCCCTGTTCAAGCTCTCCACATAAGCATCGCGGGTGTCGGGACTGAGCAGTCGCGCGGCGATAATCGGATTTTGTGAGGCATCGAGCACATGTATCACGGGGTAATCGTAGTGCGGGGCAATCTTCAGTGCCGTATGTAGTTTCGATGTCGTGGCTCCGCCCACCATGATGGGAATCGTGAGCCCTGCCTTCTGCATTTCGTCCGTCACGTGCACCATCTCCTCCAGCGATGGCGTGATCAGTCCCGAGAGGCACACTAAGTCGGGTTTCTCTCTTCGGGCTGTCTCCACAATCACTTCCGCCGGCACCATCACACCGAGATCTATCACCTCGTAGTTGTTGCATGCCAAAACGATGGAGACAATGTTCTTACCTATGTCGTGCACGTCGCCTTTCACTGTCGCAAAGACCACCTTACCCGCTTTCTTTGCTCCCCGCGCTGCCTTGTCCGCTTCGATGGCAGGCTGAAGTATGGAGACCGCCTTCTTCATCGTGCGCGCTGTCTTCACCACCTGCGGAAGAAACATCTTCCCTGCGCCAAACAGTTCGCCAACCTTGTTCATCCCACCCATAAGCGGACCGTCGATGATGTCAACAGGACGGTTGAATATCCCGAGTGCCTCCTGCAGGTCCTCCTCCAAGTGGTCGCCTATGCCTTTCACCAGCGCATTCTCAAGACGTTGCCCGACGGGAAGGCTGCGTTCTTCCTCTGCATGCAGATTTTGCTCCGAGGCTTTCATATCCGTCTGCGCATGCTCTGCCGCCCATCGGATAAGCTCCTCGGATGCCGTCCTGCGGCGGCACAGTATGACATCCTCGAGCAGATCTCTCAGCTCCGGCTCTATATCTTCATATTGCAACGACGAAGACGGGTTCACGATGCCCATATCCAGCCCCGCACGGATGGCATGATAGAGAAACACCGCATGCATTGCCTCGCGCACATGGTTGTTTCCTCGGAAAGAGAACGACAGATTGCTGATCCCGCCGCTGACTCTCGCCCCCGGGAGATGCTTTTTTATCCACTCGACGGCACGAATGAAGTCGAGCGCATAACCGTCGTGTTCCTCCATTCCTGTGGCTATTGCCAGCACGTTAGGGTCGAAAATAATGCCGTCGGGGTCGAAATCCACCTTCTCACGAAGCAAACGATACGCGCGGCTGCACACTTCCCTTTTTCTCTCAAACGTATCCGCCTGCCCCGTCTCGTCGAACGCCATGACAACGACGGCAGCACCGAGCTGTTTCACCCGTGCCGCACGGGCAAGAAACACCTCCTCTCCTTCTTTCAGCGAGATGGAGTTGACAATGCTCCTCCCCTGCACACACATCAGCCCCTCCTCTATCACTTCCCATCGCGACGAGTCGATCATCACCGGCACACGTGCGATATCGGGTTCCGAAGCAACAAGGTTGAGGAATGTCGTCATCTCACGGACTGCATCAAGCATTCCGTCGTCCATATTGATGTCGATAACCTGCGCACCATCCTCCACCTGCCGCCGAGCAATGGTCAACGCCTCCTCATAACTCCCTTCCTTAATCAGACGAAGGAACTTTCTTGATCCGGCAACATTGCAACGCTCGCCTATCGTCACGAAGTTGTTTTCTTTCTTTACTTCCAAAAGCTCAAGCCCCGACAAGCAGAGGCAATCGGTCTTTCGTGCCGGAATGTGCGGCTTGGCACCCTTCACAAGAGCGGGGAAAAGGGCGATATGTGCAGGCGTAGTGCCGCAACAACCCCCGAGGATATTCACAAGCCCTTCGTCAATGAACGGCTTCACGTGCCGAGCCATCTTCTCCGGTGTCTCATCGTAAGTGCCGAACGTATTCGGCAGACCTGCATTAGGGTATGCGCTTATAAAACAAGGTGCTTTACGCGCAAGGTCGGCGAGATAGGGCTTCATATCCTCTGCTCCGAACGAACAGTTGAGCCCAACGCTCACAATACCAGCATGGCTCACCGATGCAAGGAAAGCATCGAGCGTCTGACCCGAGAGGGTGCGCCCTCCCTGTGCCGAAAGCGTCAGGGAAAGCATTATAGGGAGGTCTGCCCCACGCTCACCGAGCACAGCCGTGGCTGCTTCGAGCCCTGCCTTGACGTTAAGCGTGTCGAACGTCGTCTCGAAAAGAATGATGTCGACACCACCATCCACCAAAGCCTCCACTTGCTCTTTGTATGCCCTGTAAAGGTCTTTATAGGTCACCGACCGGTGTGCGGGGTTGCTCACATCGGGACTCATCGACGCAGTCTTGTTTGTGGGTCCCACAGATCCGGCAACGAACACCTTCCTCCCGGGATTGTCTTCCATAAACTCATCTGCCACGCCCCGCGCAAGCCTCGCCGCCGCGAGATTCATCTCGCGCACGAACTCCCCCATGCCGTAGTCTTCCATCGACACGGCGTTTGCGTTGAAAGTATTCGTTGTGAAGATGTCTGCACCGGCATCCAGGTACTGCCGATGGATGGATGCTATCACATCCGGACGAGTCAGACACAAAATATCGTTGTTGCCCTTCAGCACTCCGGGGAAACGGGCGAAACGTTCGCCGCGATAGTCCGCTTCTGTCAACTTGAAGCTCTGGATCATGGTCCCCATACCACCATCCAATATCAGAATACGCTCCTGCAAAGAGTGTATGAATGATTCTTTGCTCATAAGATTGATGTTTGTTTAAAAAAAAGACGGAGGCAGGCTCACCTACCGCTTGAATGCGCGGTCGATCTCACGCTTGTCGTCGCGTTCTTTGATGGATTCCCGTTTGTCGTACACCTTTTTCCCCTTGGCAATGGCAACTACGATCTTTGCCAGTCCTTTCTCGTTGATAAACATACGGGTTGGGATGACAGTGAAGCCACTCGCGCGGATTGCACTGTCGATTTTGCGAAGCTCCTTGCGATTGAGCAACAACTTGCGGTCACGACGCGTCTGATGGTTGTTGTACGTCCCGTAGAAGTATTCGGCGATGTACATATTCTTCACCCACAGCTCGCCCCGTTCCATAAT
>CAVIFD010000153.1:0-4622 GCA_963641545.1 bacterium
GTGACGGGGATAAACTTGCTCTTGTCGTTCGTGGTGCCGCTGCTCTTGGCATACCATCCCACAACCGAGGGCCAGAGGATGTTTTTCTCTCCGTTAATCATCCGCGTCACATACGGCTTGATGTCGTCGTATTGCTGCAGCGGCACCCTCCGGCAGAAGTCGTCATAAGTTCTAATGCTCTTATAATCGTGTTCAATCCCCCACTCTGTGTTACGAGCCGCAGAAAGCAACTCCCGCAGTTGACCCTGCTGCAGACGGTCTGTTTCCTGCCCGTATTTCTCGATCCGCTTTTGACGCGGACGGAAAAGCTGTGATATGGTTTTTGTCAGAATATCCACCCTCATTCCATTTGTGACGGCTGCAAATGTAGGTATTATACGTGTATTCCTCGGGGTTTCCTTTTTTATTCAGGCTTTCGCCCGTACATTTGCGGCATCATGATTACACGTCGGAAATATTCACAGGCACAGCCCAATCGCCCGAGGGTAAACAAGGTTTCTTTCATGCTCAATGATGACGAGCAGAAAACCATCAACCGCTACCTTGCCCGCTACAATATCCAAAACAAGTCCCGTTGGTATCGTGAAACCATCCTTTCTCATATACTCAAAACACTTGATGAGGATTACCCTACCCTCTTCAAAGAAACGGAAATGAGACGATGAACCCGTTCAGCGACGAATATTTCATGAAGCAGGCATTGACGGAAGCACGTGCCGGAGCCGGCGAAGGGGAAGTGCCCGTAGGAGCCGTCGTTGTATGCGACAACCGTATCATTGCCCGTGCCCACAACCAGACGGAGCGGCTGAACGACCCGACAGCGCACGCCGAGATGCTTGCCATCACAGCTGCCGTCGGTGCACTTGGCGCAAAATACCTTAACGACTGCAGCCTCTATGTGACGGTTGAGCCTTGCGTCATGTGTGCCGGAGCCATCGGATGGGCACAGCTTGGAACCATTGTCTACGGTGCAGACGACGAAAAAAGGGGATACAGGGCTTTTGCCCCGAATGCCCTGCACCCGAAAACCATTGTGAAGAGTCATGTTATGGAAGAAGAATGCGCCGAAGAGATGAGGAACTTCTTCCTACAAAGAAGGTAGGAAAAACCGTTCTTACATATTGGTTGTGTCTGTTTGCAAAAATTTGCACTACCTTCGTCGGCGAAAAGAGAAGCCATGAAAACAACCTCGGAAATAAAAGATTTTAATAAGCTGTTCGCCGAATACCATGGGATGTTCGTGCGTTTTGCCAACACATATCTGCAGGATGAGGCGGCAGCCGAGGATATTGCCGTCGATGGCATTGTGTACTATTGGGAAAACCGCCATTCTCTTTCTCCCGACTCGAATGTTCCGGCTTATATCTTGGAGACGATCAAACATAAATGTCTCAATTATCTTCGTCACCTCCGTGTCCGCGAAGATGCGGAACAACGCATTCAAGAACACAGGCAACGGGTTAACAACTTGAGGATCGCCACTCTTGAAGCCTGCGACCCCCAAGAGATTTTCAGCGCGGAAGCCGAGCAGCTCATCGACGAAGCCTTGGCAATGATGCCGGATAAGACTCGTCAGATCTTTATCATGAGTCGCTACGACGATAAAACGTATCAGGAAATAGCCGACCGGTTCTCGCTTTCCGTTAAGAGCGTGGAGTTTCATATATCAAAAGCACTTAAAATATTAAGAGTGAAACTAAAGGATTATATGACGATTGTCTTATTTATGTGAGATGGCAGAGTTTTGTTTTTAGGGAAACTCCCGTATGAAGTGCTTTATGCTACGGTGAAAACATATTATCAATTAAATATCATGAAGAAACAGAGTTATTTTCTTTTGTTCTTTTTGTTGGTCGGCTGCCTCTCGGTATCGGCAGCCAACCGATGGGTCATTAACGCCGAAGGTGGTATCACCTGGCAAGTAGACGAACGTATCCCCCACAAGGATCATATCGAGATGAGCGGCTCGAAAGTGTCGACAGTGGTACGTTGGGGAGTAACTGCAGATGGCGCCTTTACGCTTAACAGAGGTATGGTGTGGCCCATGCTCCGCACTATCCCGAACAACACCCACGCCAGCCTGATGCGCCGCTTTGCCTGGGACGTTACGGATATGGTGGAAGTCAACGGCGGTTCACTTCCGAGCGAAAAAGTGAAGGAGATCTCCATCAACGGCATGATGGTGGTAAAGAGCGAATACACGTTTTCCCGCAAAAGCAAGCTCTGCCTTACCCGCATACTGTTTCCTTCAGTTTCGAACCCGGCTTTTTGCGAGAAATATATCCTGCGCAACGAAGGCGAGTCTCAGATGAGAGTGGAGATACCGTCCTCACGCTCGGTTATCGAGACTGATGCCACGCAGGGAGTGGACGGCAGCTACCGCCTTGTATCTTCTCTCAGCGGACAGACGGCACGCCTGTTGCAGCCGGGCGAAGAGGTGACATTCAGTGCGACCTTTGCGGGATACAAACAAGGCGAAAGCGAGATTTCATTCGACATAGACAAGGAATTGCAGGCACGGAAGAATCTGGTTGCCGAGTTTCGCGGCAATCTGGTTCTCGACACGCCCAACCCCGTCATCAACACCATGTTCGCCTTCTCGAAGATCCGCACGGCGGAAAGCATATACGACACCAAGGGAGGTCCGATGCACGGTCCGGGCGGAGAATCTTACTATGCTGCCATTTGGGCAAACGACCAGGCAGAATACGCCAACCCGTTCTTCCCTTACTTGGGATACGACAAGGGTAACCGCTCTGCCATGTGCTCGTTCGAGCATTTCGCCCGTTTCATGAACCCCGAATACAAGCCCATCCCAAGCTCTATCATAGCCGAAGGCATTGACATCTGGGCAGGAGCAGGCGACCGTGGCGACGGAGCCATGATTGCCTATGGCGCTGCACGCTATGCTTTGGCAAGAGGCGACAAGGCAGAAGCCGAGAAGCTGTGGCCGCTCATCGAATGGTGTCTTGAATATTGCCGTCGCAACCTCAACGAGAGTGGTGTGGTTGCCTCCGATGCCGACGAGCTGGAGAGACGTTTCCCCGCAGGACCTGCCAATCTCTGCACGTCATCACTCTATTACGATGCTCTTGTTTCGGCAACTTACCTTGGGAAGGAGCTGGGCAAACCGACAGGTGTCTATGCCCGTCAGGCAGTAACCCTGCGGAAGAACATCGATCGCTATTTCGGCGGAACTGTCGAGGGATTCAACACGTATCAGTATTATGTAGGCAACGATGTCTTGCGCTCATGGATCTGCATTCCCCTTACTGTCGGAATATACGACAGGAGAGATGCTACGGTAAATGCATTGTTCTCCCCGCGTCTGTGGACAAAGAACGGTCTGCTGACGCAGGCAGGAAGCGAAACATTTTGGGATCGCTCCACGCTCTATGCTCTGCGCGGCGTATTTGCCTCTGGCGAGACAGAGAAAGCTCTCGACTACATGAAGTTCTATTCGTCGGAGCGTCTGCTGGGCGAACATGTACCTTACGCAATCGAAGCATGGCCCGAAGGCAATCAACGTCACCTCGCTGCCGAGAGTGCACTGTATTGCCGCATCATCACCGAAGGAATATTCGGGATGCGTCCGACAGGGATGCGTTCGTTTGTCTTCACGCCCCGTCTGCCAAAGGAATGGGACAACATGAACCTGCGACGGATATGTGCGTTCGGCAACATCTTCGATATTGAAGTGAAACGCCTCAACGGAAAGTTGCAGGTAGCCGTCATCAGCGACGGAAAGACCATCTGCAACCGAAAGATAAAAGAAGGCGAAAATATTCAAGTAAAGTTTTAGGGTATTACTTACAAGAGGTGCTTATATAGCGTATGGACAGAAACGTATTATATCGATTTTTTGCAGGAACGGCATCCTATGAAGAGGAAGAGGTCGTTTGTAATTGGGTGGATGCTTCTGAAAAGAATCGGGAAGAGTTGATACGGGAGCGAAAATGTTTTGATTTGTTGTTGTTGCATAATACAACAAACCGTGGCATATCGCGACCTGTCACTCAGCACCTCAGTCTGTCTTATCTCGTCAGAAAATCATTGGCAGTTGCTGCGGCAATTTCTGTGATAATAATGTCTGCGATATACATATACAACAACGTAGGTAAACCGACACCGGCTTTAGCCATGAACAAAATAGTTGTTCCTCCGGGTCAACGGGCAAACGTTACATTATCCGATGGAACAAATGTTTGGCTGAATGCTTGCAGCGAGTTGACTTATCCTGCCTCTTTTGAAGAGAAATCTCGTAGTGTTTCGCTGAAAGGAGAAGCCTATTTTAATGTCACAAAAGACACGAAACATCCGTTTGTCGTACAAACGAAGAAATGTGATATAACGGTTTTGGGCACAGAATTCAATGTGCAGGCAGAAGAATCGGATTGCGAGTTTTCAGCCGCACTGATAAAGGGAGCCATCGAGTTGACAAATAAAACGAGTCCCGATTCTCCTATTCGACTTGCTCCCATGCAGGAGGCGAAATGGATAAACGGCAGAATAGAGGTTGGTACCATCGACAATTTGGACAACTATCTCTGGATAGACGGGCTCATTTGTTTCGAGGATACGCGCTTCACGGATTTGATGAAACGTTTCGAGAAAACCTATGA
>CAVIFD010000154.1:0-4620 GCA_963641545.1 bacterium
CTTTTCATTTCGTATATCGACGGCAGTCTTACATATTGCCCGTTTGAGGATGTAATCTGAAATACAAACTCATTTTGATAAGCCAGCCTGTCGTACGGGATAGCTGTCAGTCCCCCTGTATCCGAGCTGTTGGGGTTGTTTATGGTAATGTAGCTAAGCCCACCGCGCCCCGAGATAAACCCGTTTGCTTGCAACGCCACCCTGTATGTGGCATCGCCGTTGGCGGTAAGGAGTAGTGCTGCGTTCGTTGTTGGCATACTCGCTTCGGCGACCGATTGGGTGTTCTGTATTTCGGCGGTCAGGGTGAATACCCCACCCGTATAAGCAGGCATAAGGTCGTCTCCAAAGCGGATGCGCGTGTTGTTGTTGTTGATTATCAGATACCCCGCGTTATTCCCTGCCGTTTGAGATGTTGTCAGCCATCCGTTGCTGAGGGTGAAGTTGCCTATCTTCCCACTGGTAGCATTTATGTTGCCGCATGACACCTCTCCTGTTTCGCCGTTGAGATACGTTACGGGGACGCTGCCGTTTTGCTTTTGGCTCTCAAGTCTGCCATTTTGGAATATCCACCCCGCGATGTTGGCTTCTTCGGCTAACAGGAGACCTGTGGCGACGCTTTCGAAGCTTGCACCGAAGGTGTTCCATTTGCTCGTATTGGTGGGGACAACGCCTGAGAACTCGTCCCCTGCGTCGCTGCGGGCTATGTAGTAGGCACTGCCGTATTTCACCACATCCACCCGCTTGCTGTTGCCGTAATACTTCGTGCCGGAGGCATACACGCCGCGAAAGACCATGGCGGGACCTGCCGCGCCCTGTGCGCCATCTGCGCCGTCTGCACCCGTTACCCTTGTCGGGACGCTCCACTGTGTAAGGAGAAGTCCTGCCGCCGTCTTCTTGGCGACGGTGCACCAAATGTAATACCCCGAAGAGGCTGACGGCATTTCTGTCGCCCATCCCGAAGGGTTGGTGGCGGATCTGTTAAGGCTCGGGTAATCGGTCTTCGAGCCGTTGACGGCATAACGAAATTCATAGTATGCGCCATCAGTACCATCAGCTCCATCTGCACCATCTGCACCGTCCGAGCCTTGCGAGGAGACAAGCTGCCAGCGTGTGGTGTTCGTGGGGGTATATCCGCGCCCTGCCGTGCCGTAGATATATCTATAGGTAGAAGTGCCCGAGCCGTTGTTGTACGTAACCATATCGCCGTTATAATAGGTGTACGAGGAGTTATACACCCCACGGAAACAACCGACATACGCCTCCGCGCCGCTCTCGCTCTGAACTATCGTGCCCTTTATCCTGAGTAAGCCGTCGCCCTTGCTGTTGAAGTCGAGGCGGTCGCCCAGCTTCATGGCGTTAGCCTCCATATCGAAGTAGCTTGTGCCGTCGGCACTGACAATCTTGTCCGTCGTGATGCGTCCCGGAAGCACTTCCGTAAAGCCGTACAGCGTCGCAAAGCTTCGCTCGCCGTCGTACTCGCTATTAAGCACACCCACCAGCAAATGGTAGTACCCCGCAACGCCTTCAAGCTTGATCGCTGACTCGGACAGAAGGAACTCGCCCGTCGTCCCAGTCTTGCTACACTTGGCGTACAGGTAGTATTTCTTCGTACCGTCCGTGAGTGCCGCCGAGACGTACTCCGCCATGTCCCAAAACTTATACTCCGAGACATCATGCGTGCTCGTTATGGTGTCGATGCCAAGCGTCATGTGCTGAAGTATGGTTGCGGGGATGGTCAGGGTCTTTGCGCTGCCGTCGTAAGTGATGGCGGGCGTGACCTGCTCGGGGTTGGTCTTACTGTTGACAAATCGGAACTGCAAGCTCTCGTCGCCCACGAGCATTTGCATTGTCTGAATGGCGATGGGGTTGATACTGTTGGTGAAGTTATCGAAGCCCGCATTGATGAGGTCTTCAAGCATGCCCATCGTTTCTTTTGCGTCGCGGAAACGTCGCTTGGTGTAGCTGATACCTTCCTTCGATTTCTCATCGATGATAATCTCCGTGCGGTCAATCTCGCGCAGGGTGCTTGATATGCTTTGCCCTACCTGTTCGTTGCTGATCTCTATCGTCGGCGAATATGGCGAGTTGAGGTAGTCTTTAACGCCTGTAATGCGGATGTCCACGCCTTCGGGGGCAAACTGCTCGTCCGTGAAGTGAACATAGCCGCCGACAACAATCTTGCCACCGACGTTCACCCAGTTCTTCTTTGCCCACAGCCCCTGCAATTCTCCACTAAAGGTGAATTTCTGGTCTTCGTTCTCCCTGAGGTATTTTGCCGCCTCTCGGAACATATCCCAGCTTGCGCCCGTCTGCGTGGCGTTGTCGCAGATATATGCATCAGGGAGCATACAGTGGAACACCGCATAGGTGTCGCCAGCCTTGGGGGCAAAGGTCTCGTTCGGCATGGTCTGTCCATCCTCCTCCATTGGTACAAGCTCAAAGCGTCGTGCCGCCTTGTCGCCCTTGGCTTCGTGATAGTATTTCACGTCAAACTCCCTGCCCGCAAGCATTCCGCTCTGGAAAATGACGGTCATGGTCTCACCCTCAATAAGGCAGTCTTCGAAGTTAAGCGTCGAGGGGATGCTGCTGTCTATTATATCGTAGAAGTTATTCGCCGCGTCCACAGCCTCCACCGCGCTCACCGTGCCTACACGCTTAGGATATATCTCCGAGCAGTCGAGGCTCTCCTCCTTGACCGCCGAGCTGACTACGTCCGTCCTCTCTATATAGTTGCCAGTCTTGTCGCTGGTATACACCCTTTCTTCGTACGTCAGGCTTTGCGACTTCGGTAGCAATAGCGTCTGACTGCCGTACTTGCTGTAATCGATATTCTGCTCACCGCCCTGAATGTATACGCGCTTTACGGGACGCTGGTCGCTGTACGTCGTGCGCCCAACTCCAGGGACAAAGCCGTTACCCTTGCCGTATGATAGCGCGAGAGGCGAGTCTTTGAAATGCTCCACCTTGCAAAGAGATATAACGCCATCGGCAATCTCCCACTCGGTGTCAAACTCGCTTGCAACGTCGCTGAGTGCCGCGTCGAGGCTGACGTGGTTGAACTCCACGGTCTTCTCCGCCGCGTCTATACACGTGCCGCGCTTCCATGTGGTACTGCCGGCGGCGCGGGTGTTGAGGTTCTCAACAATCATGTCGATGAACTCGTGTGGCTTGGCGCACATCGTGAACTTAAGCCTCCCGTCAACGGGGTTTATCAGCTTGTAATCAGCCAGTGCATCCTCTTCGCCACCCATCGTAAGCGTCAGCTCGAGGTTGCGCGTTGCGTTCTTCTTGACGTTTTGCGCCGAATGTAGCGTGTATACTTTGCCTTGGTATTCGCACCACGTTCCGACGGGGAACTCCGTATACTCGGCGAGGCACAGCTTCAGGACGAGCTGCGGCTTTTGCATCAATGCGCGGTAACGATAGCTCCCGCTATCCTCTTCCACGTCGAGCGTCGTGCCATTAAAATGTAGCGTTATCATATCTCTTTAGGGTTTAGTCTGTTTATAATAGTACCGATACTTTAGCCCGAAAGTATCGGTACTTTTGGTTAAAAGTATCGGTACTCCTGTTTTCACTCTGCTAAAATCGTTGTCAAATACACCGCCGCGAGGGATGCCAGCTCCGTCCAGAACATGGGGCGCGTGCGGATGAAATCTGCCACGAGGCTGTCCGATACGTGCCGCGCCATGTATGCCATCGTGTAGATAAGCCACACAAACCACACCAGCAAACATGCTGCGCAATTCATCGCCACCCACACTTGCGAGAATACCAAGCATAGCACTGCCCCTGTTATATGCACCTTCCCTTCTTGCTTGTTCTTGAAGTTGGGGGCTGCTCCTACCATCAGTAAGCCGAGAAGAGCTATAAAGGCTGCCCATTCGGTGTTCTCCTTTCCTGCTTCAAGTATTGCGGGCATAAGTGCAAAGGCTGTAAGCCACATCGTAGCCATAAACCAGTACGGGTGCTCAAGTTTGTAGAATGTTGCAGAGATACTATAGGGAATACCCTTTTGCTTAACACATACCGCCACCGTGTAAGAGGCGATAATCATCAAAGAAACAATCGTCAGATATATCATAGCCGTTATACATTAAATGTTAGTTGTTCGGGGTAACCCGCTGTGTAATCATACGCCTCCACAGCTTCTGCCGTGGTAAGCTCTTTAACCCTCTTCTTATGCCCTGCCGTCACGTTGAAGCACTCGTAGGCATAGTTCTCCAGATCGCACATCATAGCCTCTACAGTCGCACAAGGGAGAGTAACAGACATCCCGCCAAGCCAGATGGTGATCGTCTCCTCACCTTTTGCCTGTTTGTCGGCAATGTTCTGCCTTAAGCCCATGCGGACATTCTTGTTGGGGCTCGTGCCATCGCTGCTGCTCCATGAGATGGTGTTGCCGTTAAGCACAAAGCTGTTCACCGCGGGAGAGCTGTCGTATGCGTTTATCTCGCGCTCCTTCCGTGCAATGGCTCGGGAGAGGTTCTTTGCCCGTCTCGCTTCCTGCCACTCTGCATAGGCTGCTTCCACTGCCTCCTTGTCGTACTCGCTTGTCAGCACAGAGGCTTCCACACTTGTCACCATGCCTTCTGTCTCCTCAGGGTCGAAGTGTGTAAG
>CAVIFD010000155.1:0-4606 GCA_963641545.1 bacterium
CCTTTATCCCGCCTTTGCCGACATAGCCGAGGAAGAAGGCTTCCCGAAGATTGCCGTTGCATTCCGTATGATTGCGAAGGTTGAGGCAGAGCACGAGAAACGCTATCGCAAGCTGCTGGCAAACCTCGCAGACGGCAAGGTGTTCGAGAAAGACGGCGTAATCTACTGGCAGTGCCGCAACTGCGGCTTCGTGATCGAAGCAAAGAACGCCCCGCTCAAATGCCCTGCATGCGAGCATCCGCAAGCCTACTTCGAGCCAATGAAGCAGAACTATTGATGACCCCATTGGGGAGCAAGCCGGCAGCGTCTGTTGCCGGCTTGCTTGTCTTCAGTATCCTCCTTTTTGAAACAAACCACCGCCAACTTGCCTCCTGTTTGAAACAAAATCGCTACCAACTTGCCTCCTGTTTGAAACAATCGCCTACATTTGCGGGTGCAAATCAGCGATATACACGGCGATGTTCAAAAGAGACATTATAACAAGCCTTGAGCAGTGGGCAGCAGATGCTCACCGAAAGCCCCTCATACTGCGCGGAGCGCGTCAGGTTGGCAAGACTACGGTGGTGAATGAATTCGGCAGGCAGTTTGACAATTATCTGCCGTTGAACCTGGA
The DNA here is from genome assembly GCA_963641545.1 of bacterium. Classification (GTDB taxonomy): domain Bacteria; phylum Bacteroidota; class Bacteroidia; order Bacteroidales; family Tannerellaceae; genus Parabacteroides. Next base: position 614 of record CAVIFD010000155.1, read on the forward strand.
AAAAGAAGAAGCCGTCAGACTATTCGAAATGGCAATCCCCCTAAAAGACCTCATCCCGCTTCTTTTTGTCCACTGCGGCGTAAAGCGGAAAGAAGGACGCACCCTGTTGTTTATCGACGAAATACAAAACTCCGCCAAGGCAATATCGCTGCTGCGCTATTTCTACGAAGAGCTTCCCGACATATACGTCATCGCCGCCGGTTCTCTGTTGGAAAACATAGTGGACATACACAGTTCGTTTCCTGTCGGTCGTGTGCAATATCTGGCTCTGCACCCATGCTCTTTCCGCGAATTCCTTCGTGCAATAGGCGAAGAGGCATTGCTACCGGTGCTTGAACAACCGGAAGCATCGCCCGCTTTTCACGATCGTCTGATAAACCTCTTCAACGTATATACCTTGATAGGAGGGATGCCGGAAGTGGTGCAGCTATATGCCGAAAGACAGGATATACTATCACTCAGCTCCATATATGAAACGCTTTTGCAAGGGTATAGAGACGATGTGGAAAAATATGCAACCGGCAGACTTCTTCCCGATGTTGTGCGCTTCATACTGAAAGAAGGATGGCACAAGGCGGGACAAACCATCACGTTGGGTGGGTTCGCCAATTCTTCGTATAAGGCACGTGAAGTAGGCGAGGCGTTCCGGTTGCTGGAAAAAGCCATGATGCTCGAACTTGTCTATCCGACGACAGCGACGAATGTGCCGGCAACAGCCGAAATCAAACGCAAGCCCAAGCTGATCTGGCTGGACACCGGCCTGGTCAATTATGCAGCCGGTGTACAAAAAGAACTATTGGGCGCTGCTGACATAATGGATGCCTGGCGGGGAATGATAGCCGAACAAATCGTTGCGCAGGAGCTTTTGGCGCAGACAAACAAGGTCAGCCAAAGACGTAACTTCTGGGTCAGAGGGCAAAACGATTCAACTGCAGAGGTAGATTATATATGGGTGCAGGATTCGAAGATCTTCCCCATCGAGGTGAAGTCCGGTCACAACGCGCACCTGCGCTCTCTCCACTCTTTTATGGAACGCAGTTCTCAGACCACTGCCTTCCGTGTGTGGTCCGAACCATATTCGGTGAACGAGATAACTACGGTAGGCGGCAAGCAGTTCAAGCTGATCAACCTGCCGTTCTATTTAGTCGGTGAGCTGACAACCATTATCTCCCGATACTCCTGAGCCAAGCAGTCCTTCGGATTACTTGTTTATATCGTAGCCAAAGAGCGCGAAATCACCCAGACAAGGGTCATCGGGAAACACTTCCCTCAGCGCACGGGTTATCTCCATGGCGGTTTTCATGGAAGCGTCCTTACGAGACGTCAGCCCCAGATTCAAGGAAATCTGATGCACATGCGTATCAAGCGGGATAATCAGTTCGGAGGGCTTAACAGCGGTCTTCCATATCCCAAGATCCACTATGCCATCCCTGCGCACCATCCAACGAAGAAACATAGCCAGGCGCTTACAGGCAGACATTCCGCCCTGCGCAGGAATGCCTTCGATGCCCGAAAACATTTCCTGCATCTTTATTATGGGATTGGGGTTATTGCTGCCTGCCAAGGCTTGTTCCATCGACGCATATCCCTCGTAGATGGATCTCAGCCGTTCGCACAGATGTCTCAGATGCGTATAGGTGTAGAAACGATAGAAGGTGTCTCGCCCTCCCTTTTCTTTGACACCTCCCGTAAGGGCATTATAACCTCCGTCCATAATCCATCGGTACGGACTTCCACCCATCGCCTCGTGCAGATCGTTTGCCTTCTTCAATATCTGCTCCCTCCGTCCGTAGGATATCCAGGAGGTCAGGAAGGCAGAGATTTCAATGTCTTTCTTCCTTGTGTAGCGATGAGGAAACTGCACGGGGTCACGCAGGATAAACCCCCTTTCGTTGTATTCCTTTGCCCATTGACAAAGTTTTGCCCTCAAACTCTCATCCATCACTCTCTCCTTAGGGGTGCATCACACGCGACACGGGGCGGTCGCCCTCCAAAAATCCTATGACATTGTTGCAAACAGTACGTGCCATCAACACGCGAACCTCCAAGGTCTGCGTCCCTATATGCGGCGATAGCACCACGTTGTCCATCTCCAGCAGCTCGGGCAGGGGATAGTCGCCAAACTCAAACACGTCCAGTCCGGCGCCATGAATCTCTCCTTCCTTCAAAGCCTTCACCAGCGCATGCTCGTCAACCAACGGGCCACGGGCAGTGTTGATCAAGATGGCAGACGGCTTCATCTTCCGTAGCTCTTCCTCGCCAATGATATGATGGGTTTCGGGGGTATGCGGGGCATTTATGGAAACAAAATCTGACTCTCTCAGCAGATCGTCCATCGTTACATACCTTGCGCTCAGCTTCGATTCTTCTTCCCGCGCCAACCGGTGGCGGTTGTGATACATCACATCCATGCCGCAAGCATTGGCACGCATGGCAAGAGCCTTCCCTATACGGCCCATGCCTACTATGCCCAATTTCTTTCCGGAGACATTAACGCCAAGGTTCTCGAGCACGCCAACCTTCATCCCCCTGCCCAGGGTGCGCAGCTTGCGGTCGCACTCTGTTATGCGGCGGGCAGCGTCAATCATCAATCCAAGCGCAATGTTGGCTGTAGGGGCAGTAACGGGGTCGGGGGTGTTGGCCACCGCAATCCCCTTCTCAAGGCAGTATGCCACATCAATATTGTCGTAGCCCACTGCATAGTTGGCCACCATCCTCAGCTTCGGGGCACGGTCGACCAACGCTTTGTTTACCGGGAAATCGAACATCGAACACAATACGTCGTATTCCGGTATCATCTCCATCACTTCCTCATAAGTAAAGTCCCTCCCCTCGGGAAATGTTACATCATACTTGCTTTCAAGCTCCGTGAAACCTTCACGAAACATGTCGTAGGTCACCAATATCTTCGTCATAAGCTTCTTTTATTATTCGGGCAAAAATACTAATCCGTCGTTAATAAATCCGTACTTTTGCGAACATAATACTAAATCGGCATGGTTCTAAACTACATCTGGATTGCTTTCTTCTTCATTGCATTCATCGTTGCTTTGGGCAAACTCCTCTTCTTTGGCAACACGGATGTTTTTACCGACATCATCAGCGCAACCTTCTCTTCCGCCAAAAGCGGATTCGAGATATCCTTGGGCTTGACCGGCGTGCTGTCGCTCTGGCTGGGCATCATGAAGATTGGCGAAAAGGGCGGAGTGATCCGGATGTTTGCCCGCCTTGCATCCCCCGTGTTCGGTAAGTTGTTTCCGTCTCTGCCCAAGGACCATCCGGCAACGGGCTCCATCTTCATGAACTTCTCTGCCAACCTCCTCGGGCTCGACAACGCGGCAACCCCCATGGGGCTGAAGGCCATGCAGCAGCTGCAGGAAACAAACGCCGACAAAGCCTCGGCAAGCGATGCAATGATTATGTTTCTTTGCATCAACGCCTCCGGACTGACGCTCATACCCATCACCATCATGATGTATAGGGCGCAGATGGGAGCCGCCAACCCCTCGGATGTGTTCTTGCCCATCATGCTTGCCACATTCTCGTCCACTCTTGTAGCCATCCTGGCTGTCTGCATCAGGCAACATATCAATATCTTTCAGAAAAACCTCCTGCTGTTTTTCCTTGGCACGGCGGTTTTTATAGGAGGGCTGGTGTGGTTGTTCCGGTCCTTGGATCAAGAAAAGGTGTCGCTCTGCTCCACCGTCTTTTCAAACACCCTGTTGTTTACCATCATCTGCGGATTTATCCTCAGCGGCTTGCGTAAGAGAATAAATGTATACGACGCATTTATCGAAGGAGCCAAAGAAGGGTTCAAAACAGCCGTTACCATCATTCCATACCTCATAGCCATATTGGTTGCCATAGGCGTGTTTCGTGCCTCGGGCGCAATGGACTTTATTATAGAAGGTATCCGAAGAGGTGTGGAGGCCACGGGAATGAATGCCGACTTCGTGGGAGGGCTGCCAACCATACTGATGAAGCCCCTTAGCG